>CAZLOC010000568.1:0-2537 GCA_964560935.1 uncultured Anaerolineaceae bacterium
GACAGGAGTAGTAGGTCATCCCGTCAGCGAGAAGGGAGAGCGAGGTGGAAGCCCTTCAACGGCATCAAGCGGGAATGCCATCATCCCCTGACGGGGACTAGAGACCGAACTCGCCTGTTATCTCGTAAGAGGACTGCGTTGGTGAATGGAATAGTAGTCAACGCCGGGACAGCCCGTTATAGCATAAAGAGTGGTCTAACATGTCTCACAAGTCCAACAGGTCCGACCTATAAGACTTGTGAGACCGAAAGACTCGTTAGACAATCCGGGTGGTACCGCGGAGTGACCCTTCGTCCCTGAGTGGATGAAGGGATTTTTTATTAACAGATGTCATTGCGAGCCCCGCTAGTCGAGTAGTGCGAAGCACATATCGAGACCAAGGGGCATGGCAATCTCATGTTCACAAGTTACTTGAGATTGCATCGTCGCTACGCTCCTCGCAATGACACAAGATGGCAAAAGGAGGCCGAAATGAAAGCGAATATCCGCATTAATTATGTCTTCTGGAAAGAAGGGCCTCTTCTTCCGGGCCTTCTCGATTGGAAATAAGCTATACACAAAGGACACTAAGGGCACTACGCCTGTGTTAGAAATACAGAATAGACTGGATACACAAGGAAGTAACGTGGCTGACAAATCTTATAACCATGCAAAAATAGAAAAGAAATGGCAGGAAAAATGGGAAGCCGACCAGTTGTATCGCTCCGTGATTGACGAGAGCAAGCCCAAGTTCTACGCGCTGACCATGCTGCCGTACCCCTCCGGTGACCTGCACATCGGTCACTGGTATGCGATGACACCCTCGGACGCGCGCGCCCGCTTTATGCGTATGAACGGTTACAACGTGCTCTTCCCGATGGGCTTTGACGCCTTCGGTCTGCCTGCCGAGAACGCAGCCGTCAAGCGCGGCATCCACCCCAAAGAGTGGACCTACCGGAACATCGACCGGATGCGCGCACAGTTACGCAGCATGGGCGCCATGTTCGACTGGGAGCGCGAGGCGGTATCCGCCGACCCTGAATACTATCGTTGGAGCGAGTGGTTCTTCATCCAGCTATACAAGCACGGCATGGCCTATCGTAAGATGTCGCCCGTGGACTGGTGCCCGAACTGCAACACTACCCTGGCGCGCGAACAGGTCTGGGGCGAAGACCGTCACTGCGAGCGCTGTGGCACGCCTGTCATCAAAAAAGACCTGGACCAGTGGTTCTTCACTACCACCCAATATGCTGACGAGTTGCTGGACTTCTCTCCCATCGATTGGCCTGAACGGGTCAAAACCTTGCAAACCAACTGGATCGGCCGCAGCGAAGGCGCTTCCGTCATCTTCAAAACGGAAGTAGGCAACCACGATATAGAAATATTTACTACTCGGCCCGATACGCTGTGGGGCGCGACCTTCATGGTCTTCTCTCCCGAGCACCCGCTGGTGGACGTGGTCACCTCATCCGACAAAAAGGCCGAAGTGGAAGCTTACAAAGCGCAGGCTGCCCGCCAGACAGACATCGAGCGCGAAGCCACTGACAAAGAGAAAACCGGTGTGTTCACCGGCGGTTATGCTGTCAACCCGGTCAACAACGAGCGCATCCCGATCTGGATCGCTGACTATGTGCTGATGTCCTATGGCACGGGCGCGATCATGGCCGTGCCGGCGCACGACGAGCGCGACTTTGAGTTCGCCCGGAAGTTTGAGCTGCCCATTATCCCGGTCATACAGCCCGAGGGCGAGTCCGACCCTTCGGCAGGCTCAGGGCGGCGCCCGGATGGGGCTGAAATGGAGGTCGCTTATATCGGCCCCGGCCAGATGATCAACTCCGGTCCGTTGAACGGGACTCCAGTCAACGATGAAAAGGGACGCAAGAACCCGTCCATCCATGCCGCTATCAACTGGCTGGAAGAACGAGGCGTTGGCAAGGAAGCGGTCAACTACCGCCTGCGCGACTGGCTGATCAGCCGCCAGCGCTACTGGGGCGCGCCCATCCCGATGATCTACTGCATGGAGCACGGCTGGAACCCGGTGCCGGATGACCAGTTGCCGGTGCTGCTGCCCGATGATGTGGAGTGGAAGCCGACCGGCGAAAGCCCGCTGAAATTACACCCGACCTGGAAGAATGCGCCCTGCCCGGTGTGCGGCCAGCCTGCTACGCGCGAGACCGATACGATGGACACTTTCATGTGCTCGTCTTGGTACCACCTGCGCTACTTGAGCCCCGATTATCACGATGGCCCGTTCGACGAGGCCGAGTATAACTACTGGATGCCGGTCGACATCTACACCGGCGGTATCGAGCACGCCACCATGCACCTGATCTACACGCGCTTCTTCCATAAGGCGCTGCGTGACATGGGCATCACCGAAGGCCCCGAGCCGATGGCGCAACTGCGCAACCAGGGTATGGTGCTGGGCGAAGACCACGAGAAGATGTCCAAAAGCCGCGGCAACGTCATCGCGCCGGACGAACTGGTGCGGTTGTACGGGGCTGACACAGTACGCGCCTATCTGATGTTCTTCGCAAGATGGGACATGGGCGGCCCCT
>CAZLOC010000569.1:0-2526 GCA_964560935.1 uncultured Anaerolineaceae bacterium
TGAGATCTGTTGAGATGGATGGCATCATCGTCATTGGCGAAGGCGAGAAGGACAACGCCCCAATGCTGTACAACGGCGAACACGTGGGCAACGGTTCGCCCCCGGACCTGGATGTGGCTGTGGACCCGATTGACGGAACGCGCCCGCTGGCGTTTGGCCGCGCCAACTCCATCGCGGTGGTGGCGCTTGCCCCGCGCGGGACGATGTTCGACCCCGGCCCCTTCGTCTACATGAACAAGATTGCGGTCGGCCCGGAAGCCAGGGGCAGGATCAACATCGAAAAATCCATCACCGAAAATCTCAAGGCGATTGCGGACGCCAAGGGCAAGGCCGTCGAAGACCTGACCACCATTGTTCTCGACCGTCCGCGCCATGCCGAGATGATTGCCGAAATCCGCAAGGTGGGCGCGCGCATCCGCCAGATCCCCGATGGCGACGTGGCCGCGGCGCTGATGACCGCCATGCCCGGCACCGGCGTGGATGTGCTGCTCGGCATTGGCGGCACACCCGAAGGCGTGATCGCAGCCTGCGCCCTGCGTGCCATGGGCGGTGAGATCCAGGGGAAGCTTTATGCGCGCGATGAAGAGGAATTACAGCGCGGCCGCGACGCAGGGTATGACTTCGATAAAATCATCACCATGGATGACCTGGTCTCCTCCGAAGATGTCTTCTTCGCCGCGACGGGCATCACAGACGGTGAGCTGCTCAAAGGCGTGCGTTATTACGGTGACCGCATCCAGACCGAGACCCTGGTCGTGCGCGGCCTGACGGGCACGGTCAGGCAGATCGCCGCCACCCATATGGTGGACAAGCTGGATAATCTGAGTTTGATACGGTATTAAATTAACAAGGTGACAGTCACTTTGCAAGTGACTGTCACCTGTCGTTATTCTACTGTCGTTATTCTACTGTCGTTATTCTACTGTCGTTATTTTACTGTCGGGGATAGTGCAATAAGTCAGGCGGGGGAAACGCAACTCAACAAAACAAGGTCAGCAACGCAAGAATAGACAACGACATCTCCAATCAGGATAATGAGAATAGTCACATTCCAAACCTGAAAGGAGATGTCGTCATGACGATTGTACTGGATTGCGCATCCAAGGGGGAGGCGCGTTTTGCCTGCGCACAAGCAGGCTGCTCGCTATGCATGGAAAGCCTGCTGCGGGAACACAGAGGGCTGGTGTGGCTGATGGTGACTCGAGCGGGGCGGGGAGAAGCCAGGTATGTCGATCTATTCCAGGAAGGACGGATCGGGTTGTGGCGAGCGATCCTGCACTATGAGGTGGGAGGCGGGGTGGCGTTTTCGAGTTACGCCTGCGTGGTGATACGCCATCGAGTCTGGGAGGCGGTGCGGCATTCGCTCAAGGTGGAGGGCTGGCTGGAGGAGGAAGGCAGGGAGGCGAGTCTGGATCGTGTGGTGCGGATCTGGCAGCAGGAGCAAATCCACCAGGCGTTGGGAGCGGAACTGGCAGTGCTGCCCGAACGACTGCGGCAGGTGATCGAATTGCACTATGGGCTGTGTGGGGCTGCGCCTCAAAATTTATCGGAGATTGGGCAAGAGTGGGGTTTGTGCCGGGAACGGATCCGCCAACTGCACGAGGAGGCATTGAGCCTGTTGCGACTGCCCGCCTTATCGATCCATTTGCGCAGTATCTGTGAACGAGGAGAACGGAGCCACTACCGGCAAACCCTGTGCCACGGCTACGCCAGCCAGAGCAGGCAGCGCAAATTGAGGGCGCGACGATGAACACCGTTTGGATCCCATCTTCCCGTGTGAGGGCGACTGTTGATCTTCCGTCCAGTCCCTTTGGAACCTTGCCACGCTTGAGCCGTGCGGAACTGGCGGCGAGTCGCAGCCTGCCTGCCGCGGAACGCCGTTTGCAACTACCGCACTTTGTGGAGACCTTTCGCTGGGAAGGTGTTCGTCCGCTCCTGCCACTACAACTCCCCACACCAGGGGAAGTGCCAGCCTGGTCTGGACGAGTCTGCCGCTCGTATTACCAGTGGTTGGGGATCGAGGATCTGCCCAGCGGGGCTGAAGTGCTGCGTCTGGATGAGTTTGACCTGCTGTTGCGGCTGTTCGATTTCAGTTCCTGGCGTCCCTACCTAGCTCAGCGCTTCCACAGCCAGTTTGGTCCTCCGCCTTTTGATCCGTTGAGTTTGGGACTGGGCATCTTGCTGGCCCACTACCAAAGTTGGGATTGGGTGCGCCTGGTTCAGGAACTGCGTTCCCCCACTCGCGGGCAGGAGTATTGTCGCCATCTGGGTTTCGATCCGGCTGACCTGCCTGCGTCCTCCACGTTTCGCATGGCCTTTTCACAAACCCAACTGGATTGGTTCACAGCCTGCCAGGACAGTCTGGTGCAGGGCTTGATGGCCTACCAACTCATCCCCACCCACAGCACTTTTCCGGGCGACCCCACCGAACAGGGGGTGTCCCTTTCCACCGATTGCCAGTTGCTTGCCTCTCGCTCGCGCATGCAATGCAGCCACCAGGTACCGGCCTGTTCGCAGCCGGCTGCT
>CAZLOC010000570.1:0-2525 GCA_964560935.1 uncultured Anaerolineaceae bacterium
GAAATGGGCAAATTCCTGCACGGCAGACTGCAAGAAAGGGCAATATGAGCGCAAAGACTTTATTCATCGGCATGGACGGCGCGACCTTTAAAATTCTGGATGCGTTCACGATCGGACATGACGGCCGCGGGCCCTTGATGCCGTTTCTAGCCGGGCTGTATCGCAAGGGCGTGCGGGCAACACTGCAGTCAACCCCGAACCCCTTGACACCGCCTGCCTGGGTCTCCTTGATGACCGGCAGAAGTCCCGGCAACCATGGCGTTTTCGATTTCATACGGGCGCAGGAACTCGGCGACGATGTCTACTTTACACTCTATGATTCGCGCGATTGCCGATGCGAAACGATCTGGTCGATCGCCAGCCGCGAGGGCAGGCGTTTTGCCGCTCTCAATTTCCCGTTCACCGCGCCGCCGCAAAATGGGCTTAACGGTTTCATGGTGCCCGGATTCATTCCCTGGCGGCATTTGCGCCTCAATACCATGCCGGCGGACTTCTATGCCCGTCTCAAAAGTCTGCCGGGCTTCGACCCCAGAGAATTGGCGTGGGATTTCGAGAGGGAAAAAGAGGCGCTCGAAGTATTGACCGGCGAGGATCGGGAGAAATGGGTCCGGTATCACTTGCCGCGCGAAAAACAATGGTTCAACGTCGCCAAGTATTTGCTTGTCGAAGAAGAGTTTGACCTGATGGCGGTCCTGTTTGACGGCGTCGATAAGCTTCAGCATCAGGCCTGGCTGTTTCTGGATCCTGACCTGCAAATGGGGGAACAGGATGAATACCACCGGAGAATGAGGGCGTTGTGCTTGGATTACTTCAGGAATCTCGACGGCTTCATAGAAGAGCTTGTGCGCGCCGCCGGTCCGGGGGCCCGGGTTTTCATGGCATCCGATCATGGGTTCACTGCGACCAATGAGATTGTGCGCATCAATGCATACCTGCAGCAAAAGGGCTACCTGGACTGGCAGCCGATGCCCGCCACAGAGGAGGACCAGCGCCGTGAAAAGAGCATGTTCGCCAACCTGGACTGGAAAAAGACCGTAGCTTATTGCCGCACGCCGTCGAGCAACGGCATTACCATACGGGTCTGCGCGAAACCCGGCGAAACAGGCATCCGCGAGCAAGATTATGAGGCTTTGAGGGATCGCCTGATCCGTGACTTGGAAGCGTTGCACGACCCGCGCACAGGCGAGCGCATCATTGCCGGCATATTCAAACGCGAGGAGGTCTTCGCCGGCCCGGCAATGATGGACGCACCGGATCTGCTTTTGAGGTTGCGAGACTGTGGTTTCGTTTCGATCAAGAACAAGCTGCCGGTTGTGGAACAACGAAAAGAAACGGCCGGCACCCATCATCCCGAAGGCGTCTTTTTCGCCTACGGTCCAGGCATAGAGGAGGGCAAAAAGATCGGCATGCTGGATATCACGGATGTCGCCGCCATTTTGCTGCACAGTCTGGGACTGGAGATACCTTTGGATTTTGAAGGCCGGGTTCCGCCGGCCATATTCGATCAGTCTTATCTTGGAGAAAGACCCGTGTTGATCGGGCCGGCGACGACCAAGAACGTGCAGGACTCCGGTTCGGTCAATATGTCGGAAGACGACAAATCCAAAATGATGGATCAGCTCAGAATGTTGGGCTACATGGAGTGATTATCATGCCTTATGTCGAGATCAACGGCGTCAGGCTCAATTACATTCAGATCGACAGCCGAAAGAGCAGTTCCGGTCCTGACCTAGTCATGATCCATGGCCTAGCGACCAATATGGCATTCTGGTATTTCGAGCATGCCTTGGCGTTTTCTGATACCTATCGCGTGACCTTATATGATCTGCGCGGACACGGCCGATCCGGCATTACCGCTGACGGCTATACACCCCGTAATATGAGCCACGATCTTCGACAGCTTCTCGACTACCTGGGTATTGCGCGCGCGCATTTCATTGCACACAGTTTCGGAGGCGCCGTGGCGCTGAACCTGGCTTGTCAAGAGCAGGAACGCTTCAACAGCCTGATATTGGTTGACAGCCACGTGGCTGAGGTCCGCCGGCGGCTGAACGGCTATCACTGGAAATACGGTGAGAAGATCCAGCCTTTCTTGGCAAAGTACGGCCTCAGACTCGATATCCGGGAACCCGATTTCGGTTACAAATTATTGCGCGTTGCCGCCAACCTCCAGAAGAACAATATAAAAATCGACGGCGAATTGGAAAAGGTGCTGCGGCCGGCAATCGGCCATTTCAGTAGACGCACCGCCATTCAGTGGCTGCATTTGCTCGAGACCACGCGGGCCGGGCAGGAGTTGATGAGCGATGACGGCTTGTCGCTGGAAAAATTGCGCGATCTGAAATTCCCTATACTGGCAATGTATGGGGAGATTTCCCAGGCGATGTCAACCGGCCGCCAACTACTCCAGGTTTGGCCGCATGCTGAATTTTACAAAATGCGCGATGCCGGTCATTTCTTTCCGGTCACACGCGCAAAAGAATTTATGGGGTGCTGCCGGCGCTTTCTGGAGAGTTCAACGGCTG
>CAZLOC010000571.1:0-2524 GCA_964560935.1 uncultured Anaerolineaceae bacterium
AGGTGGTGGGGTTGCGCTTCATTTATGAGGCGGAACCCGAAGACACCGGCGACATCACGGCGGTGCAGACCCCTGCCGGGTCGGGTTTGGTTGGTGGGACGTGGCACTCTCCATTGCCACCGGAGGAATCGTCACCAAGATGCTGGCCGCTGCTGCCGTGACCGATCCCAACCTGGTGTGGCAGGATGATGGGCTGATGCCTCCTTATTCCAGTGGCGGAAACAGTTTTTCCAAATTTGTTTCATTACATCATTTTAGCGAGGTTTCGTCTATGGCCAAGCCTGCCATAGACGTTTGCAAAACTCTGGTTGCGGCGCGGTGCTTGAGATTGATCGGGATGAAGGTAGCTTTTAGTAGCGAAGCAAGTTTCACCCCCATACCTTCATAGAACAGGATTTGAGTCCAAGCCCGCTATAACCCCCCTACTGTCCAACCCTTACCATCAGAATAGAAAGGGCGAGAAGCTTTTTGCTTTCCCACCCCTAAGGCCTCGACTTCGAATTAGGCTAATTCTTATTTCACTTCAATGGTTACCTGGTTAATGCGACCCTGGAATGGGAAGGGGGTTTTATATTCCTCGGACACGGCGGATACCGTATCCATGCCGATATCAAAGGGTTCCACGCCATAGCGGAACGGTACCGTCCTGGCAACACGGCCTTTCCCCACTTCCTTGTCGTTGACCAACAGTCTCACATCCGCAGGTTTGCCGGGACCTGGTTCGACCGGCGTGAACTCCGCCCGTATAGTGGCTTTCCCCGGAGACAGGGCCTCAGAGGACTGGACCTTGGCATGCTCCACCTCGAAGAAGTTGTAGTAAAAGGTCGGCTTGCCATCTTTGACATAAAGAGACCAGCCCGAGATGATGCCGCCGATGGCGGCCAGCACACCGTCGGCTCCCGTCTGTCCAACCTCCACCTCGGCCGTGACGCTGAAGGGTACGCCGTGGGTGTTCAGAACCGCGGCCTCACTGATGCCGGTTACACCTGGGCCATAGATGAATTTTTTCATACCGGCCAACGGATTGGGCCGCAGGGAGGTGTCAAACCGCTCGGCCAAACGGTCATCCAGGGGTAAGACATTGTACTTTTTGGCCTCCACGAGGAAGGCGTCCTGCAACTCCTTAAGCTTCCGAGGATTCTTGGCGGCAAGATCATCCGCCTGACTGAAGTCCTTGTCGATGTGATACAGTTCCCAGGGGTCATGATCGAAATTGCCCGTGGAAGTAGCAGATTCCCAGGGCAGCCGGCCGTGCCGGGTTGCCGCCATCCACCCGTCTTTATAGATGCCGCGGTTACCGAACATTTCGAAATACTGCACGGTTCGACGGGACTTGGCTTTCTCATTGTCAAAAGAATAGAGCATGCTGACGCCTTCGATGGGCTTCTGCTTGACACCATTGACTATCTTGGGCTCGGGAATCCCGGCTGCCTCAAGCACCGTAGGGGCGATGTCGATGACATGATGGAACTGCGTTCTCATCCCGTTCTGGGCGCGGATGCCTTTGGGCCAATGAACGATCAGCCCGTTGCGGGTACCGCCGAAGTGGGAGGCTATTTGTTTGGTCCACTGAAAGGGGGTATCCACCGCCCAGGCCCAGCCCACGGGAATGTGCGGATCAGTTTTGGGGCCGCCGATCTCATCGAACTTGGCTTCCAGCTCTGCCAGCCCCAGCTGAAAACCATTGAGAACGGCCACCTCGCTAACGGTTCCTTCCAGGCCTCCTTCGGCTGAGGCGCCATTGTCGCCGACCATGTAAAAGATCAGCGTATTGTCCATTTCCCCGGATTTTTCAACGGCGGCGATGAGCCGACCGACCTGCTCGTCAGTGTGATCCAGAAAGCCGGAGTAGTTTTCCATCAGGCGGCGGTAAACCCTTTTAGCCGCGTCGGACTGCTCAGCCCACGCCGGGATTTCCTTGGGTCGCGGGGTTAGCTTGGCGTTCTCCGGGATGATACCCATCTTTTTCTGACGAGCAAACGTCTCTTCACGGTATTTATCCCAGCCGGCGTCGAACTTCCCTATATACTTTTCGATATAGGGCTTGGGAGTGTGGTGCGGAGCATGAAGGGCGCCGGTGGAAAAATAAATGAACCACGGCTTCTCGGGGTTGGTGGCGTTCACCTGATTCAGCCAGCCGATGGCTTCGTCCACCAGGTCATTGGTGACGTGGTAGCCCTCCTCCGGCGATTTGGGTTGGGCCACCGGTGTGGTGTTGCGGTAAAGCACCGGGTAAAACTGATGGGTCTCGCCGTTCATAAATCCATAAAAATATTCAAATCCCCAGGTCGTGCCGGTGGGCCAACGGTCAAAGGGACCGGCGGGACTGATTTCATTGTCCGGCGTGTTGTGCCACTTGCCGAAGGCGGCGGTGGCGTAGCCATTCTGCCGAAGGATTTCCGGCAGGCCTGCGGTGTTGTTTGGGACAATGCCGGTGTAGCCGGGAAACCCGGTGCCCATTTCAACGACGACGCCGGTGCCGACGGTGTGGTGGTTGCGGCCGGTGAGCAGGGCGGCACGGGTG
>CAZLOC010000572.1:0-2523 GCA_964560935.1 uncultured Anaerolineaceae bacterium
GCCATTTCAGCCGGTCCGATCCGTACATTGGCGGCGGCGGGCGTGGGCGGCTTCCGCGATATGTACAAGCACTTTGCCGACATGTCGCCCATGCGTGAGAACATCACCATCGATGATGTGGGCAACGCGGCGGTTTTCCTGGCATCCGATCTCTCGTCACGTATCACAGGTGATGTATTGTATGTGGATAGCGGTTTCAATATCGTCGGCGTGCAGATGGGGCCGAAGGAAAGTGGCCAGTAAACAGTAATCAGCGCCCAGTTTCCAGTAATTAGCAGTTTGGGGCGTTGCTTCACGTAAAAAGCGCAATTAAGATCAGCGCCTTCAGCGTGGGTCGGCGTCCTTCTTATTTCTACGGTAAAATAAGCGCGTATGTTCAGGAGAAATACCCCTCCCGCCGCTGAACCATCCCAGCCTATTCAGGCTGTGGAGCGCATTACGTCTGTGCTTGGCTCCGGCGTGATCTGGCATGGCAGCATCAACGGCAGCGGTGGCGTGCGCATCGAGGGCGCTTTCGAGGGCGCAATCTCCCTGCGCGGCATGCTCGTCATCGGTGAGACCGGGCGCGTCACCTGCGAAAATATCCGCGCCAACACTGTTATCGTGGCGGGCGCAGTACGTGGGAATATCACCACCAATAAACTCGAAATCCGCGCCAGCGGACGTGTGTGGGGCGACGTGGTAACCACAGCCTTTGTGACCGAGGATGGGGCCTTCCTGCGCGGACAGATCCGCATGGAAGAAACGGTCGAGCTGGACCTCGAGCCTGCTCCCGAGTCCACACCCGCCGAGGCCGCCCTGGCCGAGTCTTCTACCCCTACGCCTGAACCCGAGCCACCATCAAAGAAGCCCAAACCTGCCCCGAAAAAATCGACTCGCGCAACGAAGAACGCCGCTAGTTAATTCAAGCGCAGGGGGTTCATTCCATCCATATGAAATACACAATGAAATATACCGACCTCTCTATCCAAACCCAACGTGAAGCTCCCAATAACGCCCGCACACAGGGATTCGCTTTCCTTGTCCGTGCAGGCTATGTCATGCGCGAGAACCAGCCGACTACGCTTGGGGAATATGCGCTGAAGCATCTGGAGAAATTGTCAGCGGCTTTAGGAGACTCTTTCTTCTCAACGCTTGCTATCCCCGTCATCAGCAATGAAGAAGAGACCTACTTTCCCCTGAAAACGGGCGCGTTGGAGGTGATCCACTGCCCGGCTTGTGGATATGTGGCCCGGGGAGAATTTGCTCTCTTTGCTAAAAGCGCCTCGCCCGTCGAAGAAGCGCTGCCTGCCGAAAAAGTCGCAACCCCCGAATGCAACACTATCGAAGATTTAGCCAATTTCCTGGGTATTCCGAAAGAGAAGACCGCCAAGGCGTTGCTCTTCACCCGTCAATCTGACGGCAAACTTGTCTTCGTCGTAGTGCGTGGGGATATGCAACTCAGCGAAGCCAAGCTAAAGAAGCAGGTTGGAACTGTAAAACTAGCTTACTTTGACGAAATCGAAGCGGCTGGTGCAGTGCCAGGATACGCTTCCCCTATCGGCCTGAAGGATGCGCTCATCATTGTGGATGACCTGATCCCGAATTCCCCCAACCTGGTTGCAGGCGCGAACGAGATAGGCTATCACCTGAAAAACGTCAACTACGGGCGCGATTACAGCGCCGAGATCGTCACGGATTTGGTCCAGGCCGAAGAAGGAAATGCGTGTGTCAATTGCGAGCAGCCGTTATCTGCTGTCTCTGCCGACTTGCTGGATTCAAAAGGCGTTTACCATTTCGACAAAATCCTGCATGCGCTGGCCGAATCCCATTACGATGACAAAGGTCTGACCCTGCCCCATTCCGCCGCGCTGTTCGACGTGTATTTGATGCACGTGCCCGGCAAAACGCTCGACACCAAATCCGTCGCGGCGAAACTGTACGAGAGTTTGCAAAAGGCTGGCATCGCCGTGTTGTTCGATGACCGCGACGAGCGCGCCGGAGTCAAGTTCAACGATGCGGACTTGATCGGCCCTCCCGTGCGAGTGACAGTGGGGGAGAGGGGGTTGCAAAATGGGATGGTAGAATTGAAACTGCGTTCTGCTTCGCAGAATAGTCTCATAAGTCTGACAAGTCTGACTGGTCTTACAGGTCAGGCCGAATTCTGGAGTTTGGTCGACAACCTCGACTTGTAAGACCTGTTAAACCTTTCAAACAAACCAATCCAACTTTCAGACAATAAGACTTACCGACTAATATGATGAAAATCCCCATGTCTTCCCCCGACCTGACCGATACAGATCGTCAGGCTGTGATCGATGTCATCAACACGCCCAATTTGAGCATGGGTCAACGCATCTTGGATTTCGAGCAGATCTTCTGCCAGCAGACCGGGCGCAAGCATGCGATTGGCGTCAACTCCGGGACAGCGGGGTTGCACCTGTGCGTACGTGCGGCGGGCATCGGGCTGGGGGACCTGGTCATCACCACGCCGTTTTCGTTCGTGTCCTCGTCGAATGTGCTGCTGTTTGAGAACGCCGTGCC
>CAZLOC010000573.1:0-2520 GCA_964560935.1 uncultured Anaerolineaceae bacterium
CAAGCAGCCGCTGATCTTGGAATCAGCCGTCCAACCCTCTATGAGCTTATGCAAAAACTGGGAATCGCGAAGGAATAAGCCAAATTCGGGCCCGTTTTCGACGGAATTATTTACAAACGCAGATTAGGTTTGTATATTTTGTAAGCATTTGTAATTATTAAAGATACCTACTTGATTATCGTCAATTGCTGCAGAATTTCGTATAGTGTCGGTTTTTCTTACATTTTAGCCAACAAAAGACAAACAATTTCAGGGTGACAGGTAACATCCGTTCAATGAAGATATTTATTAAAATCAATTAGTTATCAAATACAGCAGCCTCCCAAAATATCCGAGCCTTGATGGCAAGATTATTGCTTTAGAAATCACTGTAGTCTCAACAAAAGGAGGATTATTTTATGAAGACGATCAAAATACTGTTGACTGTTCTTCTCGCGGTGTTTCTTACAGTGGTAACAGCCTCTGCGCAGTTTGACCCTGTTCCGCCTATGGATCCATTCGCGCCCCCGGATCCTGTCGCGCCCCCGCCTCCGACAAAAGGTGGTGGTGGCTATTACAATCCCGGTGGTGGCTCTTACAGTCCAGGTGGTGATGCTGGTAGTGGCTATTACTCCCCTGTTCCTGAGCCCTCTACGCTTATTCTGCTCGGTGTGGGATTGGCTGCAGGGGGAGTTTATTCTTTCGTCAGGCGTCAGAAAAGCAGGGAGCGGGTATAGGGTTATTTACTCACCGCAAAGCCACCAAGACCTCTGCGGCCTTCCTGCCGGCAGGCAGGTGCGACTGTGCGGTGTAAATACGTTTTTATAAAAAGGCTGGGTGAAATGAGTAACCTGGCCTTTCTTATTTTTGGCTGTGGTTAAAATTGATCGTTAACCACGGCGAGAGCATGGCACAGATACTCAAGATGTATGGCACTTCACATCACGCAAACCACGTGTTAAACGTAAGTTACGTGAAACACATACAATATGAATGAGGGTCAGCACATGGCCAAACAGAATATCACACTCAGCCTCGACAAGGACCTGATCCAGCAAGCGAAGCAGCTTTCGGCCCTCAAGTCCACCTCCATCAGCAAACTGTTGAGTGAGGAGCTTGAGAGACTGGTGAGGGATCACAAGCAATACGAGCAGGCCAAACGCCGTGCGCTTGCAGCCATGAAGAGAGGATTTCATATGGGTGGAAGAATAACGGCCACCAGGGATGAACTTCATGACAGTGAGAGTCTTCGTTGATACGAATGTGCTGATCTATGCCCACGACCTGGATGCCGGCATGAAGCATGACAAGGCAGTGTTGGCCATTTCCAGCCTTTGGTGAATTGATTTGCCCAGACTTTTTTGCTTTTTGGCAGTGGTTAAAAGTGATCGTTAAGCACTGCGAGTGCATGGCATCCATAATTCGCAATCATCTTTCTCAGGACAACAGCAATCAAGTTGACATTTCTAAAATTAAAGTGTACACTTCCATAAAATCCATGGAATTATAGGATGAATAATATGGAGATTAGTGCAAAGGAAGCGAGAAGTAAATTGAGTTCCATGCTCAATAAGGCTGCAGAGGGAGGGGAGATCGTGATTGTCCGGAGAGGGAAAAAAGTGGCGCGCCTTATTACTGCGGAGAGTAGGGTACAACGGCTACCAACCTTAAAGGACTTCCGGGCCTCGGTGAAGATTAAAGGACCATCCCTTGGCGCAGTCATCTTGCGTCGACGAGAGGAGGCACCCTATTGAGCTTTTATGTGGATACCAGCGTATTGGTGGCTTACTATTGCCCTGAACCGTTAAGTGATAAGGCGGAAAGATTTCTGACTGGCCACCCGCAACCTGGCATAAGTGTGCTTACTGAACTTGAGCTTTTTTCGGCAGTCTCGAGGAAGGTCCGTGAAGGAGGAATAAGCAAAAGAGACGCGAACCGAATCATCGCAACTTTCACTTCCCACAAAGATAACAGGTTGTATAACTATCTTCCCATTCAGGCTCATCATTACACATTGGCTCGGGACTGGATTGCCTTATTCAAATTGAGCTTAAAGAGTCTTGATGCTCTTCACCTGGCAATAGCCTCATCAGAAAGATTGACAATCGTCAGCGCTGATCGGAGTCTTCTCAGGTCGGCGGAAGCCCTTGGAGTGACTACACTCTTCCTATAGTCCGGTAAGCTGGCTGGAGACGGCAGAGGTTTTGCGTCTGCGGTTTCATCCAAAAATATTTCACAGCCCACTCGTCCCGTGCGGGTGCGAATCGTTTGAGGCGCCCCTGCCTGCGGGCAGGCAGGGGAAGTCCTTGAAAGAGAATGGTTTTGATTTGGTGGCCTTTCACCACCAAATCAAGAAAGATTCCTCCTTTGCGATCTCTGCGGCTCTGCGGTGAATACGTTACCGAAGGGAGAACGACATGGTGAACATAAAAGGAACACGCGCGATGGGGTGGATCCCGGATTATCCTGATTTCAGGGATTACACCGAGAAGACGGAGGAGGTTCGGTTAGCCCTGGGGTCGGCGGGTGTGTCAAAAGGGA
>CAZLOC010000574.1:0-2518 GCA_964560935.1 uncultured Anaerolineaceae bacterium
ATTTTCAAATTGGAGGGTCGATAGTATGTCATTGCGAGGAGCACAGCGACGAAACAATCTCAAGGCAGCACTAACATTGTGTTTGCAATTGACTGGAGATTGCCATGCCCCTAACGGGGCCCGCAAAGACATATAATGGGGTAAATTATGAATGAACAACCCAACCTAGAACGCCTCTACCAGGACGCCAAAGCTGCCCTCGCTGCGAAGGACTACGCCCGCGCCAGCGAGCTGCTCCGCCAAATCCTGAAAGCAGACGTGGACTACAAAGACGCCGCGCAACTGTTGGCGCGCGTCATCAAACTCTCCCGCAGACGCTGGTACAACGATCCGCGCTTGTGGGGCGCGTTGGGAGTCCTGTTCCTGGTTGGGCTGGGCATCTACTTTTTCCCAAAACTTCAAGGCCTGACCACCCAACCAGCATCTGTCATCCTCCCGACCGATACCCTCTCTCCAACAATTGCTTCACCAGCCACAGCCACCGCGACACTTCTTCCCACTCCTATCCCCCTGACCTGGAAACGCATTGCCCTTGGGCAGGAATTTCCGCGCGATACGATCACGGCCATCGTGTTCGATCCCAGGGATGCGGAGGTTATCTATGTTGGCACCCGGGATGCTGGTATCTATAAATCCATAGACGGCGGACTCTCCTGGCAGCCGAAGCAAAACGGCCTGGGCCGCGCTGTAGTGTATTCACTCATCATTGATAAGCGCGAGCCGAACATTCTCTACGCAGGCACAAGGCTGGGGGGTGTCTACCGAACAAGAGATGGCGGAGAGACCTGGACCGCCCTCAATACAGGCCTGCTGCCAGGGTGGGAAGTGGTCGGCATCGTTGTGATGGACCCCAACGATGCTCAACATCTTTACTACACTCAGTCCGATCAAGTTTACGAAACCCATGACGGCGGTGAGAATTGGGAAATCGTACACAGTGGAGAGACCTGCCCCAATCGGATCGTGGGACTGGTCGTTTCTCCCAAAAATGGAGATACCCTGGTGACGTCGAATTTGTGGATTAATCCCGGGGATTGCGAATCGGGGATCTATCGTTCCGCCGACGGCGGTAAAACATGGGCGGCTGTGGTCATTTTCGACGACACCAAGGCCTGGTTGGATTTCGCCCTAGACCGTTCAGGGAGCGGAATGTTGTATGCCTATTCAAGATATGGACAGGGTGATTCGGTCGGGCTTTATCGTTCACTTGATATAGGTGAAACATGGCAACAACTGCCTGCTGCTGGCAACTGGTTGTGCAGGGCGTTCGCGCTCTCCCCCCTGAATGGGTTAACCGCGTTCTGCAACGACAGTTTCACTTTGAACGGCGGCGATTCGTGGCAGGTTTTGCCTGCGCTTAATGTGGGCAGTGAAAGTGCAATTGCCGTATCGCCTCATTCCGAACAGACAATCTTTATTGGAGGAACAGGATTATGGATTTCCTCGGATGGTGGAAACTCTAGCGTCGAACGAAGCAACGGCTTGGGCGCGCTCCGCCTAGAACTATACCTCGATCCAACCCAGCCCGGCGCGTTATTTGTCGAGGACAGCAATTGCATTACATTTGAATCCCTCGACGGCGGCCGGGCATGGGAGAGTTTTTTTGCACCAGACTGTCATAATCGCTTCGCCAAGAGCTCGGATGGCAGTATGGTGTACTGGACCGGAGATCAATACCTGTACCGCTCCACGGACGGCGGAAAAACGACTACGAGCATGCCCATGCCCTTGAAGATAGACCGCCCTGAGACACTCATCGCCCATCCCGTTATTTCCGGTCGGATCTACGCCTTGTACTTTCGCGAGACGGGTTCTCCATATCTGTTCGTCTCCGATGACAGCGGTACAACGTGGCGCTCAACCAGCGGCATGGAGAGCATCGGGGACGGCAGGCTGATCTTCGACCACGAGCAGGGGCGACGCGTGTATGCTGTCGGTGACAGCGAAATTTTCCGCTCAGATGATGCCGGGGAAACCTGGATTACTTGCGCCGAAATACGCAGTTGGCCTGCCCAGGCTACCTCCCGGCTGGTGGTGGATCCTCGCAACCCTGACCATCTGGCGCTTGCCACAAGGGGCGGTGGTGTGCTCCTCAGCCAGGATGGTTGCAGCACATGGGCGCAGAGCAATATCGGGTTAAGCAGTTTGTTTGTCAACTCGATTGCTATTGATCTCAACGACCCTGATATCCTCTATGCAGGCACGGACGGCGGCGCATACATCTCATTCGATGGCGGCCAAACCTGGGGACAGGTCAACGACGGTCTGCTCGGCGCCACGGTGGTGTACTCAATTGCGGTGGACAAGGACAGCAACGTTTACGCCGCAACGCCGTACGGCATCTTCAAATTGGAGAAAAAATGAATCCCTTCACCTTCGGCAACCCCATCAAAGACCCGGCGCGTTTCATCGGGCGCGAAGCAGACATCCGTCAGATCACGAACCGCCTGCTCTCCTCGGCGCACGAGTCCACCTCCATCATCGGCGAGCGGCGCATCGGCAAGACCTCCCTGCTGCT
>CAZLOC010000575.1:0-2517 GCA_964560935.1 uncultured Anaerolineaceae bacterium
GCCAGCGCCCAGCATCGAATGCGACGAAGATGGTTCTTTCGATGAGGACACGAACACATTCTATCCCGGAAACTACGATAGCATAACCATCAACAATGGAACTCACTCCTTTGCTCCCGGAAACTATTGCCTCAATGGGAACGTGAATTTAAAAGGAGGAGATATCACAGCCAATTACGTCAGCTTCCGCCTTAACGCAGGGGAGTTCAAATTTGGCGCCAACACGAACTTTACAGCCGATCACATGGTGGTCTATACTACAGGCACCTCAAGCGGTATACACTTCAACGGAAATGGTGATATCGTTGCCACCAACTCTACCTTTTACATTGAATCCGGTGATGTGTACTGGAACGGCAATGCCGACATCACTATGACTGCGCCCACGACCGGGCCAAATGCAAACATGTTGGTCTACTTACCCTATGGCAATACGTCGACAGTCTTAATTAACGGAACCGCCGATAGCATAATCCAAGGGACGATCCTGGCAGTTTCCTCTGATATCACAGTCCAGGGCGATAGCGGCACAGTGCTCAACGGCCAGATCATTGGCTATACCGTCCGGGCCTGTGGCAACGGCAACTTGACTATCAACTACGACGCCGACCTCAATTATGAGCAACAAGAACCTGCCAAAATCGAATTGACCGAGTAGTGCAACTCGAAACACCCTGATGCAGGTCGGATCCAACATTCGACCTGCTTTTTATTTTCCGGCAGGGCTTTAACAAAGTCACTGGACTACATGGGTATGTCATGCTGAGGGGCGTTCGCTGCCCCGAAGCATCTCCGTCACGGCGCAGGAGAGACCCTTCAGTCGCAGAGAACGCTCCTTCAGGGTGACATAATTTTGGACTTTGTTAAAACCCTGTATTTTTTGGGGGAAATGCTGGACTCGCACCCTAAAAATGCTGTATAATCTCTATGGGTGGATTACATGGAAAACCGCCGCATGAGGGTACAATCGATCGACCGGCCATGCAATCCTGCCAAGCTGTGACAAAAATGGCTCTTTTTACGACTTCAGCGAAGCGCTTTTATTACCTTTTTGTTACCTGCGAATTATATAATATAGTCAGCACGTGTGTATTCGTTGCCCATTTAATATGATATTGCAATTATCCATTGCGCGGCAACAATCAAAAATCATTTCCTGATCATGTTTTGGAGGAAACCAATGAATAAGAAACACCTATTTTCTTTGTCATTAACCCTGGTCATCGTGATGCTCTTCAGCGCCCTTGGGCCAACCACGGTCTACGCAGATGACGGAGCGCCGCCAGACACGACGACCGCTGAAACGGCAGAGCCGGAAGGCGAGAGCGTCGATGAGGGGGATGCTGAAACGCAGACCGATGAAGCCGGCGAAGACCAGGTTGAAGCTGTCGCCACAGAAGAAGTCGTGACCGAACCGCCGGCTGATGAAACCGGCGCGGACCAGGCTGAAGCTGTCGCCACCGAAGAAGTCGTGACCGAGCCGCCGGCTGATGAAATCGGCGCGGACCAGGCTGAAGCTGTCGCTACAGAAGAAGTCGTGACCGAGCCGCCGGCTGATGAAACCGGCGCAGGCGAAGCTGGCGAGACAGCTGCGGAAGAACCCAGCTTGATGGAGCAACTACCGGATAACACGGACGTTGTCGTGATCAATGTTGAAGGCGAAGCCGAGCCGCTGGCTACCCAGGAAGCTGCCGAGGCAGTAGTCGCCAGCGACCCGATCTGGTGCCCGGCAGGCGCAGGTCCTGATTCTGCGGACTGCACGGATTCTTTTTCCAGCTTCACTGCCCTCTTCGAATTCCTGCAAACCAATGAAGGTGATACTGCTTATAATACGGCAGGTACCATTTATGTTGAAATGGGGAATTATGGCGGCGGCGAGGAGAGTATCGTTTTCGACCCCGATGATTTTACCTATCTTGACGCCAATCCTTTGACCATCCAGGGCGGCTGGAACACGTCAGACAACACGACAACTGCCAGCACAACCTTCGATGTTCCCGTGATCATCGGTAGCAGCGCCAACCCCTGGGGCGGCTCGCTCACGCTAAACAACATCATCATCTCAGGTGTGGTGGGTGATGTAGGCCTTAGCGTATATTCAGCCGGAAATGTAACCATCGAAAACAGCACCTTCAACAACAACGATGATGCCGGGGCAGTTGTTGAAGCTGGTGGAGATGTTACTGTCAGAAACAGCAACGTGACTGACAATGGCTCGAATGATTGGAATGTGGTCGACGGCAGGGGCTTGGAGATCAAGAGCGGTGGTTATGTTACGCTCAATGGCGTGATCGCCGATGACAACCAGCTCTCTGGCGCTGACATAGTAGCAGTAGATGGTGTTGCCATTGCCAACAGTTCCTTCAATGGCAATTTGATGTATACCACCAATTTTGCTGAGTTCTTTGGCTACGGCCTGACGGTCGTTTCACAAGGTGACGACATAGCGCTAAGCGGCGTACAGGCAAATGATAACTTCCTGTGGGGCGCCTGGCTGGATGGTCCGAACGTGTTCAT
>CAZLOC010000576.1:0-2512 GCA_964560935.1 uncultured Anaerolineaceae bacterium
GGCGGTGATCTCGACCAGGTACGAGCGCAGCTCTCCGCGGTTCCATTCCTCGAACAGCGTGGCCAGCTCGGCCGCGGGGAGGCCCGCGCCGCGATGGAGCAGGTCGTAGACCTCGGCGATCAGCTGCATGTCGCCGTACTCGATCCCGTTGTGGACCATCTTGACGTAATGCCCCGCGCCGCGCGGCCCCATGTAAGCTACGCACGGTTCACCCTGGACCTTGGCACTGATCGCTTCGAAAATAGGCTTGACCAGCTCCCAGGCTTCCGGTTGTCCGCCAGGCATGATCGAGGGGCCCCAGAGCGCGCCCTGCTCTCCACCGCTGACTCCTGTCCCGATATAGATGATGCCGGCCGCTTCCAGTTCCTTTGAGCGTCGTTCCGTATCCAGGAAGAAGGAATTGCCGCCATCTATCAACAAATCGCCGGGTTCCAGGGCATCGCTAATACTGGCAATGGCCGCGTCCACCACTTTCCCGGCCGGGACCATCATCATGATGCGGCGCGGGCGTTCCAGCGCAGTCAGGAATTCATCCAGCGAACTGCAAGCGACCAGGTTCTTGCCCGGGTACTTCGTCCCAAAGGCCTCGACCTTCTCCGCATCCACATCGTAGCCTGCTACGCGGAAACCATTACGTTCCATGTTGAGAGCTAACATATGACCCATCACCCCCAGCCCCATAAATCCAAAGTTTGCTTTGTTCATTTAAAGCCTCCAAAAGAATATATTTTTTCGATAAAACGGGGTGTGGGGTTACCCCACTTCCCCTCTTTACTCAGAAGAAATAAAGGATTTGTATAAAAGAGCGCTGCGCCGTTTTTCGAACTGGTAAATCGACCAGGAGTTATACAGGTGATGGTAAACGATATAGAACATCGGCCCCATCGCCACGAGCGGATTGATGAAGGTCAACGCGATCCAGATGACAAAGGAGAGATTCTTCTGTCCTAGCGATTGACTGGCCTCCTGCCAGTGACGGCGACCGCCAAGCAGCGCACCCAAGCCGAAGTTGACGATGCAAATCACCAGCGAAGTCAGCGCGATAGCGATCAGGATGAACGTGGAATTGGAGTTTTCCTTGTGAAGAAAATTCGACGCGTTGGCGCTGATGATAAAAAGGTTGACCAGCCAAATCGGAAAGGAGAATGATTTCCCTTTTCGAACGAAGTTTTGTGCGTCCGCTGGCAAACGTGAAACAAGCCGCGCAAGGATCAACGGTACGAACATGACAACCAACACCGGTTGCAAAACTTCCCAAATGGAGATTTGTATCTCCGCGCCTAGCAAGGAGGGCAGTGCCAGGGGGACGATCACCGCGCTCGACACATTGGTGATCAGCACCGCGGCAACCACGTATTCTACTTCCCTGTGGATAAAGCCAATGATGACTGGCGCAGCAATTGCGGTCGGCGCGATGGCTGTCATGAAGGCTGACAGAGCGAGTGTAAGATCGAACGGAGCCAGTATCAAATAAACACCAAATGCCAGCGCTGCATTCGCAAGCAGAACCAATATCACACTCTTTCGAAATCTCTCGAGCCTGAAATCGATATCCAGGAACGCAAAGAACAACATGATCATCAACAAGTACTGGATGAGAAATGAAAATATGTGCGCACCAGGGAAGAGCGCCCCAAACATCATCGCGAGCAAAAGGGCCAACCCTTTTCCCTGGGTAACGAGAAATGATCTGGTTTTGGTCAACATCACATTTTCAACCGGTATAAAATTTCACCCGCTCTCGGGACGTACAACACGCCTTCAGCCTCCCTGTCTTTCCATGCCTCTATGTTAACCTTCGCCGGATCGAGATAACCCAAATTGAGCCGCGCGCACTCCTCCGCAGAAATCTTACTTGCAAGCGTCACGCGCACATTCGGCTTTTCGATCCCGTTTTCCATTACACCTGATCCGCGTAGATGTGTGCTATGCGCCAGCACACCCAGTGGAATATTTTTGAAGCGTCCCCAATCATTCAGAAAATACGGCAGGATGTGATAACCGATTTCATGAATATATTTTCCATGTACGTTACTGACCACGTCCAGATGTGGCGCGTAAATGACCACTTCACCGCCCAAGGCAACAGCCGGTTCGAGTTTGTACATCGCCTTCGCGCCAGTCCACAATTCATCGTACATGGGTGGAGCGCACGAAAGGACGCGCTGGAAAGGTTTCTCGCACCAGCGGATGTGACGCTGCGCGGACAGTTCCACCGCCTCGTTCCAGGCCGAGAGATGGTCGCCGATAAAGATGCCGCTCAGCCCCTTATCCTCCACCACCAACGCAATCAACGTGAGTGGAGTCTGCAAGCGCTCCGTTGCCGCATGGATCATCGCACGGACGGGTGTATCCTTGATGCCTATCGTCCCGACGACTCCCGCCAGTGCGCCAAGCCAGTGGGTGGCGTTAATCATCTCCGCGCCAGAGATTCCAGGGAAGAGATACTTCGCCCCACCTGAGAATCCGACCACTTCGTGCGGGAAGGTCGGTCCTAGAATGATGATGTGGT
>CAZLOC010000577.1:0-2510 GCA_964560935.1 uncultured Anaerolineaceae bacterium
CCAGGACGCAGCCCTTTCAAGGCTAAAACCAGGGTTCGAATCCCTGTGGGGGCACTGGTCGAACTCCTGTCTTATTTATGAAATAGGACAGGAGTTTTTTATTCTCCTAATACCCGTTCCAGGTTTTCCAGGCTCAACAAACCCAGATCAAACCCCGGCTCTACGAACGTGCGCACATCCGCCTGGATGTGCACCCAATCCAGGCGGCGTAAGCGCTGGCGCACCTGATCTCGCCAGTTGGCGTCAGTCAACGCCTCACCCTGCCAGCCGGTTTGCGCCAGGGCATTGTTGAGCAGGGTCAGGTTGGGCGGCGGCCAGGCCGGGTCGCTGAGATACCAGAGCAGGTCGTAAAGGTCGCGGCCTTTGGTGTAGGCGCGCTGCAAAATGGCATGCAGCTTGCCAGCCAATAGCGAGGCTTTATCATGGTGCTGAAGCTGGAGCACCACAAAGCGGCGCACCACCGTCGTTGCCAGTCCGGCGCCGGCGGGTGGGTTGGTATCTACTTCGATTTTTACGGCCAAGACTTCGCTTTGCTGTCCGGATAACCCCAACTCGTACAACAGGCCAGGGAAGCGCACGAAGGCGCTGTGGACGGTCTTTTGGTCGCTGACCTTGAGCTCAACCGGGTAACCCTCCGGCGTCAGCTCGGCTCGAATTGCTTGCAGGTAGCCGCGAAAGTCGTAACTGCCACGGTCGCCTTCCAGGGCAAAATCCAAATCCTCAGAATAGCGCCCGTGGGCATACAGAAAGCGCAGGGCGGTGCCGCCGTGAAAGGCCAGCGGGATCATTGCCTCGGCGCGCTGCAGGGCAGCCAGGATGCGGGCCTGCAGGTATTCGCTTGCCAAATTGCGGCCCTGCGCGGGCGTGGCAGTCTGCCGCACCAGTTCAGCCAGGTGGTCTTTCATAGGGTTTCATACTCCTGGGTTTCGCTTTGCGCCAAGTCGGTGATGACTTTGACGGCTCGGCGCAGCTTGGGGGTGTTGAAGGCTTCGGCCTGGCGGTGGAGCTCATCGAGATCCAGCCGTTCCAGGTTTTGCAGGCGCAGCTCACGCAGATAGGCGGGTTGGTCTCCACCGGGCTGCAAATACACCAGGTCCAGCAGGGCTTTTTCGGGCGTGGCTACCAGGGCCTGTTGTTCAGGGATCTTTGGGCCGTGCAGCGCCGTCATGCGGTAGCCGCGCAGGAGCTCAGGCTTGACATGCCGGAATTCAAAGACGCCCAACGGCGTCTCCAGCCGTTCTGGGCGGCCAGCCGTCACGCTGAGGGTAGCCTGTACGGTGTCGGGGATCAGCCCGTAAAAAGCCAGGGCTGCCTGCCCGCTGACATACGAAGCGCGCTGCATTCGGTTGGCGATCAGAAAGGGGTGTGGCTTTACCTTTTGATAGGGGGGGGCAATGGCGTACAGACCGCGGCGGAGTTGATAGAGCCGACCGCTTTTAGTCCAACGGGTAAGCTGCAAGCGTACGTTATACGGGTTGACATCCCCTGCCAACAGCAGGGCGGTCTCAAAGACCGGTTCCTCACCAGTCAACTCCAAGATGCGCTCGAATTCCATGCCAGAATATTATCATCGATGATAAATTAATGCAATGAATAGCGATTGGCGTTTCTCCCAGCCCATAACCTTTCGCGCATAAGACACTTTAACGAACGGCATCCCCGTGGGGGCACACGCAATTCGCGTATCTAAAGCGCGAGAGGAACCCAGGAAACGCTCCAGTTAGGAGCGTTTTCATTTTCTCAGACGATCAGTTCAACTATGCTAAAATACCCCTTATGACTATGGAACTCCCTTACATGCTCAACCAGATGTGCCACATTGTGCTGTCTTTGACCGATATCGGCGCTATCCGCCAAGCACGAGGGTTCAAGAAGAACGAAGTAGCCTCGCGGACTACATTTGAAAGTTTTTTCCTGTCCAGCATTGGATTGGAAACGGTCATGGCTTCTCTTTCTCCCGAAGAAGTTGCTACTTTGCGCCTGCTCGTCCAACAGGATGAAGAGGTTGATATTACCTTCTTCGAGCGGTTGTATGGCAGCGCCAAAAAGGCTGAAGGTTATTATTACGGGACCTATACCCAACGATACAAAGGCACCCTAGATGCGGTGAAGAAAGGAGTTACCCCGCTTTACTCCAGAAAACCTTCCCGACCAACGCCTCGGTGTGCTGGACGGAGATTGACATCCTCGGCGGCGTGCTTTTTGGGATTTTCTGCGTGCTCACAGTCAGTTTTTCCGACTCTGTCAGCAAACTGGGCCAGCTTGAGCTGACGGGTATCTCCCTGTTGATTGGCGCGGTCGCCACCGGTCTGATTCTGGCCTGGAGTGAATCTCGCCACAAAGACCCGGCCATCAAACTGACCTTTTTCCAGGCCAAAGTACTGCGCCAGGCGATTTTCAGTTACCTGATTGCCGGAGGCATCATGTACAGGCTGGTCACCCTCCTGCCCCTGTACAGCGTCAGCCTGAAACAAAACGGGTTCAAAGCGGACGAGAGCCAACTCCTGATG
>CAZLOC010000578.1:0-2508 GCA_964560935.1 uncultured Anaerolineaceae bacterium
CTGGCGCCCTCCGCGCCGATCCCCGCCGAGACCCAGGCGCTCTACCAGCCGGCCTCCGTAACCAGCGGCGGCGCGCTGACCGGAATGCTGCACGAACTCAACGCCCGGTTGGCGCGCTGGGCCGACCGCTGCGAATCCGGCGGGAAAGAGACGGTCAGGCTCAGGCCGGAGCGCTTCAAAGCGGTGGAGGACTCGCCTCCCGGCAAAGAAGAGGGCAAGGTAACCGCCCTGCAGGTCATCAACCACATGCTCAAGGCGCGCCTGACCCAGGCGGTAACGCCCGTCCTGGATGACAGCGGCCGGCCAGGCAGCGGGACACTGCCCAGCCCGGAATACCAACTGCTCCAGGAGCGCGGCCTGACGATCAAATCCGTCAGCGTGAGCAGCCTGCGTTTCAGCCCGGCAGTGGAAGAGCAGTTGATCAGCCAGTGGAGCGCCAACTGGCTGGACAATGCCCGCGACGAGCGCGAACGCATCGAGCGCCAGCGCAGTTTTGCGGAACTGGATGAAAGGGTGGAAGCGGTCGGCGCTTACGCCGAATCACTCAGCAAGAACCTGCTCAGGGCCAATCCGGGACGGAAGAACCCAAAGGGCACCCTGAAGACCCTGCTGCTGCGCACGCGCGACGAGCTGCTCCAGGATGACCGCCTGCACCGCCGCGCGGGGATGGAGCGCGAGGAACTGGAAGAGATCATCCAGTGGGTGGAAAGGAACGGGGAATGACGGTCCGCGCCGCGCCGCGCGTCCCTGAAAGCGCCCTGGGCCGGGAGGGACGCGTCCTGTTCGAACAGCTCGGGCGCCTGGGGAACTGCCTGCTGAACAGGACCTTCGACCTGACCGTCAAAGGTTCGCAGCGCCGCGCGCGTATGTTGCTCATCCTGTTGCCCGCGCTGGGCTTGCTCATCAGCCTGTTCACCTATTCCCCGGAGGAATGGGCCGCGCAGCTCAGCCGCCTGTTCCAGTACCTGTTCATCCCGTCGGCGGCGCAGGCCGACCCCAATGCGCTCGCGGCCTTCCTCGTTTTCGTCTGGGACGCCTTCTTCGGGCCGGGTACGCTGCGCTACCTGCCGCTGGTGGTGCTGCCCTTCATCCTCGCCCTGGAGGCCGCCGCCCGTTACCTGGACGACATCTTCGAACTGGCCCGGGTGGATATCGCCCGCGAGTTCATCTGGCAGGTCGCCCTGACCGGCAGCCACCAGCACATCCGCATCGGCGGGGGCCAAGTGGCCCTGGAACACCAGAATTCCCCCATCTACAGGATCGGCGGGCCGGGGCAGGTGGAGGTCGAACTGGACTCGGTGGCCCTGTTCGAGAAGCCGGACGGCAGGCCGCGCGTAATCGGGCCGACCGTCAAGGGCAAAGCGACGCTGGAGGGCTTCGAACGCCTGCGCCAGGTCATCGACCTGCGCGACCAGTATCCCGATGCGCTCAAAGTGAACAGCCGCAGCCTGGATGGCATCCCGGTCAGCACGGTGGATGTGCGCATGGTCTTCAGCGTCTGGCGTAAAGGCCAGCCATCTACGGTCGAGCACCCTCACCCGTTCAGCGAAGAGGCGGTAAAAGCCCTGGTCTACGACCAGACCTCGCGCGTGACCCTTGGTGAGCGCTGTCCTTCCGCGCCTCCAGAATACTGGACGGGACCCAGCCTGAGCCTGATCCGCAAGGAACTGAGCGGTTTTATGGGCAGGCACCACCTGGTCGAATACCTGGCCAGCATCGGCCCCGCCGAGATCCAGCAGGCCCGCCAGCGCGAAAGCGAAATCCTTAAAGCAAAGAACGCCGTCATCCCGGAAGAAAATTCGTCGGGATCCCGTTCAGAACCGGAGCTGCCGGACTTCCAGCCGCGGCACAGGATCAGCAACCTGTTCAGCCAGTTCGCCCGGGAATTCACCGAGAGGGCCAGCAAACGCGGCATGGAATTGCAATGGGTGGGCATCGGCACCTGGGAACCTCACAAAGAGATCATCCCGGAGAAACACATCGAGGCCTGGCGTCTCAGTTGCGAGAACCTGGTCCGCAGCAGCTCAATCGCATTGAAGGAACTCAGGCAGGAAGCCCGCGTCCAGCGCACCATCAGCCATATCCAGGATGTGCCCCTGGCGCGCTTCCGAAACAATAGCGGCAACGACCACAAGTACACAGAAAGGGATTTGCTGATCGCTTACCGGGAGCAGCTCATCGAGGCCGTAGAGCTTCTGCGCAAGAGCAATAAAGAGGTGCCCGGCTCGATCTACCAGGCGATCGAATACCTGGACAGCGTCCTGGGGTTCCACTGGGTGCGCTGAGAAAACCCCATTGTTCCCCTGGCAACACCCTCAGCGTCGATTTCGAGCGCTGAACGTTTCCACTAAGATGACTGCCAAAATTCTGGTATAACCTACGCTATGAAGGATAACTTCCTCAACGTCGATTCAGGACAACCCGTGCTCGTGCTGGGCGCAGCCGGGATGGACGTGGTCGGCCGCCTCGAAGCGGACCTGCAGCCGGCTGCCTCGAACCCGGCGCGCA
>CAZLOC010000579.1:0-2506 GCA_964560935.1 uncultured Anaerolineaceae bacterium
AAATACAAGGAACTGTCCGGCGTTGACTCGCCTGTGAGCATCTTCCATGCCCACGCCTATGACGCGACAAACATTGTCATCGCCGCGATCGAGAAGGTGGCGGTTCAGGATGCGGATGGAACGCTGCACATTGGACGCCAGGCATTACGCGACGCCGTGTATGCTACGGCAGGCTACGCGGGTCTGACCGGCAATTTGACCTGCACGCCAACCGGTGACTGCGCCGATCCGAAGATCGCCGTGTACGAATACCACGCTGGCGAGTATCCGCCCGAGCGCATCTGGCCGTAATAAGTTCGAGTCTCAAAATTCAGTAAGAATAGTGAGGGGCGAATGTACATTCGCCCCTCACTATAAAAAAGTCTAGCGATAGGAGTACAAGATGCTGAGAACTTGGCGCCAGCGGATTACCGCCACCGATATTGTTGTTTGGACAATCGGTTTAGCCATCGCGGTGATGGTGGTTTACGGTTCGGCCAAAACGTTAGCCCTGGGAAAGTACAATACGGCGACCTGGATCGACTTAGCCATCACGGGCTTGGCACTGGGCGGTGTGTACGCCCTCATTGCTTTAGGTTATACCCTGGTCTATGGTATTTTGCGCATGATCAACTTTGCCCACAGTGAGGTTTTCATGAGCGGGCCATTTACGGCCGCCTTCATGGCAGATGCATTGATCGCCCTGGGCTGGTGGAATAAGTACCCTATACTCAGTTTGCTGTTAGTAACACTGGTTGCAGTAGTTGTATCTGCTACAATCGCCGTATTGCTTGAGCGGATTGCCTATCGCCCCTTGCGCAGCGCGCCCCGCCTGGTTCCATTGATCACTGCCATCGGGGCGTCGTTCTTTCTACAATATACCTTTCGCGGTCTGTACGGTTCGGGTTTGAAAGGCTACCCCGATATGGATCTTCTCAAGGGATTCTGGATGCTTGGCAGCATCCGCGTTTTTAAAACGCAAGCCATAGTCATCATTGGCGCGTTCGTTCTGATGCTGATCCTCTACGCAATTGTTCAATGGACGAAGATGGGAAAGGCCATGCGCTCTGTATCGGAAGACAAAGAGGTGGCGGCGCTGATGGGCATCGATGTGGATAAGACGATTGCAAACACCTTCGCTCTGGGAGGCACGGCGGCTGGCCTGGCAGGCATTCTTTACCTGCTCTTATTCCCGCAAGCCCATTTCTTTATGGGATTTATCCCCGGCCTCAAAGCCTTCACCGCGGCTGTGCTGGGGGGGATTGGAAATGTACCTGGTGCGTTCCTGGGAGCCATGCTGCTGGGTTTGCTCGAATCAGTCGGTCCCAGCCTGTTCCTGGATGGAATGGGCATCCCGGCCCCTTACCAACTCAAGGACGCGATTGCCTTTACCATCCTGGTATTCATTTTGATCTTCCGCCCGAGCGGTATCCTCGGCGAGCGGTTGACGCAGGCAAAGGCCTAGGAGGTAGGATATGCAGACTCCGGCTTCTTCACCTTGGAAACAGGCAGTTCAAGCAGGTTTGCTCGCGGGCGGTATCGCAGTCCTGCTATCCCTGGTTGGTATGGTCGCATCCTTCAGCGATCGCTTCATCGTGAGCGGTGTCTTCACGATGGGACAGGTCCTTTTCCTGACCCCCATGCTTTTGATGTCCTACTCGCTGCTCCGTCGCACCTCCCCCCAACCCACTCAAAAAGTGATCCTTTCCGGATTGCTAACTGGACTGTTGGGGGGTGTGGTTCTTGCAGCTCTGGTGCTGATCGGCAAAAATATCGATCTGCAGGGTATGTTCGTCAACTCTTCACCTGAGCTTCATAGAATTCTTACATTCAATCAGGAATTGATACCGGGGCTGCTGGTCTTGCTCGTAATCAGCATGGGCATGGGAGTCTTGGCGAGCGGGATATTCCTCCTTCCACAGCGCCTTGCCACTGCAATCATCCAGGGATTGACCTGGGTGCTCTTGGTCGGCCTACTGCGTGACCTCATCCTTACAGTTACTACACGTTGGGGACCCCTGGCAGGCCTCGCCAAATCGTTATTTGCGCTCAGTGGCCTCAAGCCTGTGAGCGCAGTGCTCCTCTTTGCCCTGATAGCAGGTTTAAACTATTGGCGCAGCGGAAAAACTGCTTCAAATCTAAACAGGGTGTCACCGAAACAGCGTCCCCTTGTCCATTGGTTGACATGGGTTGGCATCGTCCTCCTCCTCCTATTACTCCCTCCGATCCTGGGTATCTTCTTCAGCGATATCCTGGATACGGTGATGATGTACATCTTGATGGGTATCGGTCTGAACATCGTGGTCGGTTTTGCCGGATTACTGGACCTGGGTTATGTTGCTTTCTTCGCGATCGGTGCTTATACCATGGGCGTGCTGACCTCCCCGGAGTTGAATGCCAACCCGATGACCTACTGGCAGGCGCTGCCGTTTGCCATGATCGCCTGTGTGTTATCCGGTCTGATCCTTGGCCTGCCGGTGTTGAAAATGCGCGGCGACTATCTGGCCATTGTCACTCTGGGCTTTGG
>CAZLOC010000580.1:0-2504 GCA_964560935.1 uncultured Anaerolineaceae bacterium
CCCATGGCCGCGTTCATGAGCACTTTTTTCTCATATTCGGGAACGAGCGGCACATCTTCGATATAGCCAAAGGTCAACAGTTGGCGTTGATCCATGAAGAGAATTTCTCCTTGAGTGCCCGCCTTATCAACCTCCCGGCGAATGATTTGCAAGATTTCGTCCACTTCATCTTGTGGCGGAAGCATCTCAAGGAATTTTTCATCGGCGACATCCGTCAATGTCACCAACCAGGAACTGTCTTCTGCAAAACGATTAGATTGCAATGCAGATAACGGTTGCATCCCCGGGATAACCAATAAAAGGACCAGCACGCCCTTCACCCAAATTGGAGACATACCGATCTCACGCAGCCACTGCCTGCCTCCGTTTTCCCAGGCAATCACGGCTGCAAACAACACCCCGATTAAGAACATGTCCATATTGTGCAAATCCCCGCCGCCGCCAATTTTAGTAGACACAATTACCCCAACGATCAAGAAAGCCAGTAACGGTAAAACAAGCGCTAATTTCTGCCAGGTGTTCATGATCCATTTTCTTGTAGAAGAAAGATAGATCAACAACAAAATCGTTGGAGCCACAGCAATGAACAAAGCAAGTAATATGCCAATACCATAAGTCGCATTTGGAAAGAGGCGATACCACAACAAGGGATGTTCCGTGATGGAGGATGTCACAGATTCAACGTTCACAGAAGGTGCTATGGATGGAGTTGCTGGAGGCAAAGGAGCTACGGGGGCAGCAGCCGCAGGAGGAACTGGTTTGCTGGCTAATCGTTCCGCCGCCACGCTGATCCACCGCAACATTGCTGTCCCGTAAAATCCACCGAAAGCCCCCGCCAGGCCCAGAGCAGTCGCGCGCCACCAGGTTGGGGCGCGTAAACGCCCATTCTGCAAAACGGCTCCAGAGAACTCCAGCATGACCAACCACAACCCTGGTGCAAACATCCAGGTATAGCGACTTTCTTCAGCCAGATAGCTGGTGATGATAACCAAAGGGATGGAAATCCAAAGAGGCCTGCGCCAGAGCAACGCAACCACAAAAGCACATAAAACCAGGGGCGGATGAATTGGACCCTGTTTCAAAAGGATAAATGACCAAAACCCCAACAGGAACCAAAGTTTTTTATCCTTTGCCGAAAAGCGAAACGCTGCAAACCCAAGCAGCAGGTAAGGGAGAACTGTTGTCAGAGCGGCCCAAAATCTCTCAAACAATATAGTCACGCCGGGGATAATAAATGGAAGGCCTCCTACCAACTGCCGACCGGCATCCGTTGTGGCAAAAACATCCTTATCGGCAGGGTAGTCATACAAATAGCGCCCGAAGAAAAGGGAATAATCCCACATGCGGTTTCCCTCGGACCAGCCGAGAGAGAACGGATAATCACTCACATTGATAAAGGCAAAAGCCAGCGAGAAAACGCTCGAGGTCAGCAAAAGCGCGGCCAGGAGCGTTGACCAGCTCACTAACCGCTCATCGGATTTCAAGAATACAGCCAGCCCCAAGGCTACATAGACCCAGAGCAGTAATCGGAAATACAAGCCGCTAAAAACGACCCCCCAAGGTGTATATTGTAAAAACCAGACCGGGAATGCCAATAATGCGATAACCACAATCCAGCGTAGTACTTTCATCTTTTGACGCAGAGAAACAATTTTGCCAGGAAGTTCACCAAAAACGGACGGCTTCCACATAATCAGCACAACGCCGGCCCAGGCCAAGATGCAGAACAGTACAAATCCAAAGAAGCCAATACCCCATTTAAGCGAAAACTCTCCCAACCAGACACCCGTACCCCAGGCGATAGCATAAAATTCCATGCAAGCACGGATCACGATGTATGCAAACAAAACTGCCACCAATACTTTGGCAATCTGCTCACTAATGTCGGTTATGTTCTTCTGCGCTTTCGCAGACATTCTCATCTCCTGCTTGTACCGCAACAATCTAAAGATATAAGGTTACTTACCGCTTATCAAGGATAAAATTCAAAGTAGTTCTACAATTTCATGTGGTTGCGGCAATTTAGAGTATTTCTTGTATCTTCTCAAAAAGAAAGGGAGGGGGTGTGCCCCAATTTATCGAGGAGATATTATTTCTTCGAAAAAGCGGATGCGCTCCGCTTCTTTGGCAACCTGGTCAATAGAAGCGATCAGGTTCCGGTCTACACGCCGTCCACGCATATAGTAAGCAAAATCGTGGATAGCCTGTCCGTGCGTCTGAATATTATCCTCTTTGTTAGGAATCTTCAACAGGAAATCGGCATCCAAACCCTTCAAGTCGGTGTCCACGTAGGGCAGCACCATCGGCAAGCCGTAGGCCAGGCATTCGCGCGTCTTCAGCGGACAAGCTTCTTCCATGCCCTAGCGGTACAACGCCAGGGTGCTGATGGCAAGGTCACAGCCTGCCATGACCTTGCGATAGCTATCTGCGTTCAGGTAGCCATGCAGGGTCAGGTTCGGGGGCCACGGTTCGTATTCGGGCAATTGGTCATAGCCAACGATATC
>CAZLOC010000581.1:0-2500 GCA_964560935.1 uncultured Anaerolineaceae bacterium
GGATGATGCTCGGCCTGCTTCAAGGTCCTGTGCACGCATGGCCGATGAACGATGATGCTGCTCCAGAGGAACTGGAGATCATCGATTCTCATACGTACAGCTTGAAGGATGACCTAGAGGAACGACGAGATTCGTTGGAAACCGATCTGTCAGAAGCCAAGCTAGACAACTTACCCGATGACATCACTAAAAAACGTGAAGCTCTCCAGAAATTCGATGCCCTAATTGACCAGGCTCGGATCTGTTCGCGCCACATCGATGATGAGATTGCTAAGGGTGAATCATCTGCCCTGAGAGTCGATAAGCGGGCCAAGGGCAGTTCCACTGAAATATGTTACACAATCGTCAGTGTCGAAGAGTGGGCCAAAGCAAATCCTGAGTTTTCCACATTCGTCCCGTTCCAGAAACATGGGACAGAGAACTCTTCAATGCAACCCGAGTTTCCGCAGGAGAGCGGACGTGCGTTGAGCAAAACAAAAACCGAAAACTTAAACACAACCTTTGCCTTCCTTGTTGATGCATTTTCCAAAACAGCACCTAAGTTTGGCCAAGGTGAAGACAAACCAAATGTCAGTGCAATAGCCGAACACATAGCGGGGCTTGTAGATAAAACCAGCAGACCGGACAAGCTATATGGTCAGAGTGCTGAAGCCATAAAAGACCGTATCGAAGAGGCCATGCGAATCAAGAATAAAAAGCTATCTGGAAATTAAGCCATCTGAATTACTTTTTACTTTTTGGTAAATAGATTTATTACCACAGCCGGATTGTTCTACTGGGAACTCCTCAACACGCCAAAGGAGGCGACATGGAGTCATCCCAAAAACCCCCTACCGGGAAGGTCCCCGAGCTTGGTACCCACAGCGCTCTCACCGAGAAGACCGGAGTCACAAACAGCATTGAGCCGGGGCCCCCTGGTGCTACCTCTCTAAGCGTTCTCGACAATCCCAAGCCGCTCGATCCCGAGTCGTTTCCGCACCAACCGCGTAACGGCAGCAACCAGCTCCCGGCGACGATAGAAAATGTGCGCCATCTGCTGACCGCATACCAGATCATCGTCCGCTACAACGTAGTCAGTAAAAAGCTGTCGATCACGGTCCCGGGATACTCAGGAACACCCGATAACGCCGATAACGTCGCAATTGCCCATGTCATCAGCCTGGCAACCCTTAATGGGCTTTCCACTGGCCAGATTCCTGGCTATTTGGGAACCATCGGTGACAGGCATCAATACAATCCAGTGGCTAATTGGATTACCAGCAAGCCATGGGATGGTACTGATCGGCTCAAGGCCTTCTATGTAACGCTGACCCATCGCGACGACTATCCGGAGCCGCTCAAGGAAATATTGATATACCGCTGGCTGATCAGCGCCGTAGCTGCCGCGTTAATGCCAAGCGGCTTCAGGGCTCGCGGCGTGCTCACGTTGCAGGGGCCACAATCGCTCGGGAAAACTGCTTGGGTAAACGCCCTGGTGCCTGACCCTTTGCTGCGCGAGAACGCCATCAAGCTCGATCATCATCTCGACGCGGGCAACAAGGATTCTCTGCTGACTGCGCTAGGCCACTGGATCGTCGAGATCGGCGAACTCGACAGCAGCTTCAAGAAGGACATCGCCCGCCTGAAGGGATTCCTGACCGGCGACAGGGATAAGGTTCGCCGTCCTTACGGTCGCACCGATTCCGAGTATCCGCGACGCACGGTGTTCTGCGCGACGGTCAACGATCAGGCCTTTCTGGTCGACTCAACCGGGAATTCGCGGTGGTGGACGATCCCGGTCACAAAGATCAACTATTCCCATGGCATTGATATGCAACAGGTCTTCGCTCAGGTGGCCGTCGAATTCCATAGGGGCGAGCCATGGTGGCTGACGCAGGCAGAAGAGGCGTGTCTGGAAACGTACAACAAGAGTCATCGGGCGATCAGTGCTATTCACGAACGCGTGCTTGAAGCCCTCGATCTGGATCGTGCCAAAGATCCTGACTTAGCCGCCATGACACCAACAGAACTGCTGCGCAAAATCGGGGTAAGGAATCCGACAAACACACAAAGCAAGGAGTGCGCTTCTATCCTGCGAGAATTTTTGGGCGAGTCGAGGAGGATAAATGGCCAAAACAAATGGCGCATCCCTCTGGCGCAGGGTATCTGGGCGGCCACGGCACTGTCCAGCGATGACGATCGGTATTGAGGTGACATGCAAGTCCGGGAAGTCGCCGGTGCCATCGGCGCACACCTCCCGCCCCCCCCTCGTGACATCGGTAATTTTCCATCCAAATCTTCAAGTTGGTCCGATGGGGATGGAGGGGGCAGGAGATTTTTTGACAATGCCAACGCCCGTCAGTCGAGGCGCGCATTTCGCCAACCCATATTTTTCGCCGGCCGAAATCCCCGAGTATGTGGAGAGCATCTCCGAAGAAAAGCCCCTGTTTGTGGGTATCTCTGCCTTCACCAGCAACCAGACAAAATTCGGGGCGCGTTTTTCCAGGCTGTTGAGGGAAAG
>CAZLOC010000582.1:0-2495 GCA_964560935.1 uncultured Anaerolineaceae bacterium
ACGTGGCCGACATCCATCCCGACCATTTCCTGAATGGCGCGAGCCACCTTGTGTTGCACGTTGCGGCTGACCTCGCGAATGTTGACGTCTTCTTTCAGCACGAGATAAATATCGGCAAATACGGTGTCTTCTTCTACCTCAATGCGCACACCTTCATTCGCGCCTTTGCGGAACAGGCGGTTGACTCCGCCGGAGATGGGCGCCATGCGGCTGACGCCCGGCACACCCAACGCCGAAAGTTTGGCAATACTGATCAACACGTCGGGGGAGACGGTGGTTTTACCGGGGGGACGATCTGAGTTTGACATGTTTCTCCTTGTCTATCCCTCACCCCTTGCCCCTCTCCCCGAGGGACTAGTGCCCGAAAGGGTAGAGGGGTTGGGGTGAGGGGAGAATTTACATCATCGCCATGCCGCCATCCACGCCCAGCACCTGGCCGGTGATATATCCGGCCTGATCCGATGCGAGAAACGCGACAGCATAGCCAATTTCTTCGGGTTGCGCGGTGCGTGCCAGCGGTACCAGTTTGAGCGCGGCTTCCAACGTGCCTTCTGGCATCGCGTCCAGAATTTCGGTTTCCACAAACCCGGGCGCAACGGCGTTGACAGTAATATTGCGCGCCGCTATCTCGCGCGCCAGCGCTTTGGTGAAGCCGATCTGCCCGGCCTTGGAGGCCGAGTAATTGGTCTGGCCAGGGTTGCCCATCTGTCCGGCAACCGAAGCGATGTTGACGATACGCCCGTAGCGCTTGCGCAGCATGTGCTTCACGGCGGCTTTTGAGCAATTGAAAGTGCTCTTCAGGTTGGTATTGATGACCGCGTCCCAGTCGGCTTCGGGCATCATCATGATGAGCATGTCGCGCGTGATGCCGGCGTTGTTCACTAAAATGTGCAGGTCGCCGAAGGTCTCTACCGCAAATTTTACCAGGCTACCCGCGGCCTCGAAGTTCGATACGTCCGCTTGAAAAGCAGACGCTTTGCCGCCTGCGGTCTCAATCTCTTTTACAACTTCACCGGCTTTGTCGGACGAACTGTTGTAGTTCACTACCACCGCTGCGCCGCGCGCGGCCAGTTCCAACGCCACCGCGCGACCGATGCCGCGCGAAGCGCCGGTCACGATGGCAACACGTTCTTTCAAAGATAGGTCTGTCACAAGGTTACTCCTGTGCAGGAATTATACACTGTCATTAACACCAGAAGCCTCAATCCGTTTGTCTTGTGGCGCGGCTTTTCTCAAGCCCAATGCCAGCCCCAACGCGCCGCCAATGGAAATCACGCCTGCCCACAAGAAAGCATCCTGCCAGAACTGCATCGGGAACAGGCGGATGAGCGTATCCGAGTACAGGAACAGCCACGAGTCACCCTCGAAGAACAGTCCGTGGAACAGGCTGAAGAGTTGCCAGAAGGCGAGCGCGCCAAACAGACCGATCCCCACGACCAGCGCGATCATCAGCCAGCCGCCGCGCCTCAAGCCCTGACGAAAAGCCTGCCACCATTTCCCGAGCCTTGCCCAGATCCCCAGCCCAGCGAGCAACACCACAGTGACGTACCAGACCTGCAGCGCGCCTTTGGTCACCACTTTGACGTCGTCCATGTGACTGAGTTCGCGTTCATTATAAAGAGGGCTGCCGTCTTCGAAAGTAAGATTGCCAAGATAGGATATGTCCGCATCGTTGAGCAGGTAGTCCACGGGGTAAGGCGCCCAGCGCAGGCGGTCTTCCTGTGTAAAGCCGTATGTGTCGGGCGGGAACCAGGGCAGCCGGTATTCGATGTTGTAGAACAGCGGCGTCAGCAAGATGCGCAGCCCCAGCCCCAGCAGGAAGATGGGAGTCAGGAGGGTGACGAGGTAGGAGAGGATAGAGGAAAGTTTGTTATTCATAAAAGATCGTTGTCCCTGAGCGGAGTGACGAGCGTAGCGAGGAACGAAGTCGAAGGGCGTTTATTTTGTATTTGTCCTTCGACTGCGCGCACATCCTTCGACTTCGCTACGCTTCGCTCAGGATGCGCGGCTCCGCTCAGAACCATATGCTATTGCAACACCTCCACATCCCCGTGCAGCAGAAAATTTACGATCAAATTGTTCGTCAGCCACTCGATGGGGGCTTTGTCGTCGGTGAAGACTTGCGTGGACTCATAGCCGGGCTGCATGTTGACAATCGTGGAACTCATGGCCGTCAGCAGCAGTGGATGCACATCACCGCGCGCGGAGAGGGCGTTGTAGTTGCGGGTCAAATTATCCGCGCTGGTGGGCTGTTTGCTGGCGTAGATGATCGAGTTGAGCGTGTTGGGGATGTCCATGATGTGGATGGAGGGGAAGACGGTCGAGATGGTGGTGGAGAGGCCGTCGATCAGGCTGCGGTCGCCGGGCGCACGGCCGACGTTGATGGCCAGCACGCCGTCGTCGCTCAGGTGGTCGTAAGCGATGCGGAAGAATTCCTGCGTGGTCATGTGCGGCGGGATGTAGGGCGGGCGGTAGGCGTCTACCGCGATTAAATC
>CAZLOC010000583.1:0-2493 GCA_964560935.1 uncultured Anaerolineaceae bacterium
ACACGCGCTTGCGCCAGGTGATGATCAACCTGGTCAACAATGCCATCAAATTCACGGAGAAAGGCAAGGTTGCCATTCGTGCCAGTAAGCCAGATGTCGCCACTGTGTTGATTTCTGTAAAAGATACAGGTATTGGCATCCCGGCAGACAAGTTGGATGATATTTTCCAGGAATTCACGCAAGTGGACACCTCCACCACGCGTAAAGCTGGTGGCACCGGCCTCGGCCTGCCCATCAGCCGCCGCCTGATCGAAATGCACGGCGGACGCCTGTGGGTCGAGAGCACGGGTGTCCCGGGTGAAGGGTCTACTTTCTTCGTAGAGCTTCCCATTGAAGCCCGCATTACTGACGTGATTGAGAAACGAGAAAAGTAAGCATGGCTACGCCCAAATACCTTGAATGCAATAATTGCGGAAACCAGCAACCTTATGAGCCGTTTTCGCCTGCCATTTGCAAGAAGTGTGAATCGCATTGGCTGGAGGCGCGCTACGACTATGAAGCATTCAAACGTGAGATCTTGCGTGGCCTGCCTGGCCGTCCGTTTAGCATGTGGCGTTACCAGGATGTCCTTCCACTGGACGATCCCGCCTCAATTGACCTTTATCCGGCTGGCGGCACTCCCTTGTGGTTGTCACAGCGCTTCGCACCCGCGCTTGGGCATGCTTCCGTTTACATCAAGGACGAACGCTACGGTCCGACCAGCTCCTTTAAAGATCGCCAGGCTGCGGTGGCGGTGGCAGCCATGCTTGAAAATGACATCAGCGAAGCGGTCATCGCTTCCACGGGCAATGCGGCCGTTGCGTATGCCGCAGCCTGTGCTCGGGCTGGGATCAAGCTATGGGTCTTTATGACCAGCCTGGTCCCGCAGGAAAAGCTGCGCGAGACGGCCCTGTTTGGCGCAGAGGTGATCCGGGTCAGTGGCAACTACGACCAGACCAAGCAAATTGCATCCCAGTTTGCCGAACGCCGCCACCTTTTTCTGGATCGCGGCGCAAGCTCTGTACCGTCACGCGAATCGATGAAGACCATTGCCTATGAGATCGTTGAACAGCTTGGCTGGCGAACTCCAGACTGGTACATTCAGGCTGTCAGTGGGGGAATGGGACCACTGGGCGTTTATCAGGGTTTCAAGGAACTTTATAGTATGGGTTTGATCAGCCACATACCCAAACTGGCTATCATCCAGGCGGATGGTTGTTCACCGATGGTGCAGGCTTTCAAAGCGGGAAAAGATGTTGCCGCAGCGGTGATTCCCAACACGCGTATCATCATCCTGGCTACCGGCGATCCGGGCAAGTCCTACACCTACCTGTGGAACCTTGTCCAAAGCTATGGCGGCCTGATGGAATCGGTCACGGATGCGGAAGCTTTCGCCGCCATGCGCGCCCTGGCAAAAAGCGAGGGCATGGCTGTGGAGCCTGCCGCGGCCGTAGCATTTGCCGGTCTCGAAAAAATGCTCAAGAATGGTAATGTTGGCAAGGAAGAGCTTGTGGTTGTCAATTGCACCGGCCACACCTTCCCGGTAGAGAAACACGTACTTGGCGATCAGTTCGCGGTGGATGTAGAGTTGAGCGATGGTCAGGCGCCCGCTCCCCAGGAGGGCCTGCAAGCCGCCTTGGAGAATTTAGACGAAAAGACGACCAGCGTGCTGCTGATTGATGACAACGAAGATGCGACCCTGTTGATCCATCGCCTGTTAGAAGCGCGCAAGAACTACCGTATCCATGTAGCCAAAGATGGATGGGACGGTTTGACACAGGCCCGGCAATTACTGCCTGACTTGATCGTCACAGATTTGATGATGCCCGGCATAGATGGTTTTGGGCTGGTTGAAGAGTTACGGCTCGACCCGCGCACACAGAATATCCCGATTGTGGTTGTCAGCGCCAAAGATATCACCCCGGAGGAACGAAGGCGCTTGAACGGACACATCGAGGCTTTATATCAGAAGGCATCTTTACCGCCACGAAAATTTGTTGACCAACTCATTCAAGTTATCGAAGATAAGTCTGGGTTGTGAGGAAGTTTGCTATGGGACAAAACATTTTGTATATCGAGGATAATCCCGATAACATGCTGCTGGTTCAGCGTGCGTTGGAATCGCGCGGGTATAAGCTGCTCAAGGCTGTCAATGGTATGGACGGTATTTCCGTAGCGGAAGAGGGTGATGTCGATTTGATTTTGTTGGATATCAACCTGCCTGATATCGACGGTTATGAAGTGGCTCAACGCTTGAGAAAGAGCAATAAGCCGAAACTAGCCTATATCCCGATCATCGCGATCACAGCCAACGCTTTGAAAGGGGACGCTCAAAAGGCCCTCGAGGCCGGGTGCGACGTGTATATGTCCAAGCCGATCGACATTCGCGAGCTGTGGGCCAGGGTCGAGGCTTTTGTCCCCTCTTCGATGTAGCAAAGATTATCGCAAATTTGCTCTTCCATCGAGCATAACGACGAAGAATCTCCGATTTTGTGGAGATTCTTCGTTTTTAAC
>CAZLOC010000584.1:0-1165 GCA_964560935.1 uncultured Anaerolineaceae bacterium
ATTCCCTTCGGCCCGCACTCAGGGCGGGCTTCACTCCCTACGGTCGTTCACGCGTGCCTGCGCATACCATCCGTGCCGGATGGCACGGGCGGTGCGGGCAGAATGACATTATCTTTTCGATGTTAGGCACTCCCTTATTTTGATTGAGTATGAGTTTGGAGAAAAGCATGATCGATAACCCCTATCTTGACGCAATTCTCACAGCAAGCGCAGCCACTATCTTCATTATCGTTTCCAGCTATGGAGTTGGGCTGCTGGCCCGCTTCATCGCCAAATTGACGGGTGCTTCGCCTAAAAAACAGGAGAATACCTTCGCAGGTTATTTGTTTGCCTCTCCCTGGATTGTCGGTTTTTTGATCTTTGTAATTATTCCAATGGGTTTCTCACTGTATTGGAGTTTTACAGATTACCGTGTCGTTTCTACTCAACCCGCTAACTGGGTGGGACTTGATAACTATGCCCAACTCATCCTGAAGGACGACGGCTTCCGTGCTTCCATTGTTAATACCCTCTACCTGACTGTTATCGGCCTGCCGTTACAAATGGCATTTGCCTTATTCCTGGCTGTCATGCTTAGCCAGAACATGCGCGGGGAACGTATCTTCCGTATGGCCTTTTATCTTCCCGTTATTCTCGGCTTCAACACAGCCGTTTTGCTCGCCTGGCGGTTGATGCTGAACACCGGGACCGGCATTATCAACCAACTCATTCGCGCTGTCACACAGGCCTTTCCACCGTTGGGTTATCTGAGTCGGGGGTTGATCTTCATCCAGGAACTCACCAGCGCATTTTTCCTGGGACTCAGCAACGGAAAATTCAATTTATTAACGAAAGTCTGGGAGGCTGGATTTCCTGCCGCAAATCGCGTCCCGCTGTGGGTGCAAAGCCCTTTATGGTCGAAAATGTCAGTCGTCCTGTTGATGATCTGGGGCTGCGGCGCGATGATGCTCATTTTCCTGGCTGGGTTGAAGAACATTCCCAAAGAACTGCACGAGGCTGCCGAGGTGGATGGGGCAAACAGTTGGAAAAGATTCTGGAAAATCTCCTTTCCTCTGTTAACACCCTACATCTTCTATAACCTGGTCGTTGGCCTGATCAACTCCCTGCAAATTTTCGAGCCGATTTTCGTCCTGTATCGCGATAACCAGCCGCTTGTCCCGTCTGC
>CAZLOC010000584.1:1265-2493 GCA_964560935.1 uncultured Anaerolineaceae bacterium
GATGGCGCCAACCACATCCAGATTTTCTGGGAAGTGGTCATGCCGCTCATCAAAGCCCCGCTTGCCACCGTGGCCACTTTCCTGTTCGTTGGCTTGTGGAACAGCCTGCTCGCGCCCCTGATGTACCTGCAAACTATTGACCTCTACACCCTGCCCGTTTACGTTTCTACGCTCTACAACATCAACCTGACCGTCCAGCAGTGGCCCACCATCATGACCGCCGCGGTCCTGACCACCGTTCCGCTCATGGTTGTATTCTTCTTCGCCCAACGCTTCATTTTGGACGGCGTGATCGTCTCAGGGCTGAAAGGTTGATGCGTGGATATCGAACATCTCATCGGACAAAAGCTCCTGCTGGCTTTTCGAGGCAAAGAGCTCTCGCCGGAAATCATTGCAGCGATAAAAAATTACAAACCTGCCGGACTGACTTTTTTCCGCAGCCTGAACATTGAGGACCCGACCCAGGTCCGCCAACTGACGGATTCTCTCCAGCGCCTCGCTCAAAGCCTCAACCTGCCTCCGTTATTGATCGCCACCGACCAGGAAGGCGGGCAACTGATGGCCGTCGGCGAGGGCACCACGCACCTGCCCGGCAACATGGCCCTGGGGGCAACCGGTTCGGCGGAACTCGCCCGAAAGGCAGGGGCAGTTTTAGGTCAGGAACTGGCGGCGATGGGGATTAACGTTAACTATGCGCCCAGTTGCGATGTCAACATCAACCCCCACAACCCTGTCATCGGCATCCGTTCTTTTGGCGAAAACCCGGAAGACATTGCTCGCCTTGCGGGTGCAATGATCGAAGGCATTCAGTCTGCCGGTGTGGCGGCCACGGCCAAGCATTTCCCCGGCCATGGTGACACGGATGGCGATTCCCATCACGGTCTCCCGTCTGTGCCCCACAGTCTTGAACGGCTGCAACAGGTGGAATTCCTGCCTTTTCGAGCCGCAATTGCTGCTGATGTCAAGCTGATGATGACCGCCCACCTGGCCCTGCCTGCCCTCGACGGCCCGGATGCGCCGCCTGCCACACTGTCCCGCCGCATCCTGCACGGGCTTTTGCAGGAGGAACTTGGCTTCAACGGCGTGATCGTCACCGACGCCATGGACATGAAAGCCATCTGTCAGGGCGATGCGCTGGGCGAAGATGTGGTTCGGGCGGTTGCCGCCGGTGCTGACTTGCTGTTGCTGACCTCCAACCCGGAAGACCAGCGGTGTGCCTACGAAAGTT
>CAZLOC010000585.1:0-2493 GCA_964560935.1 uncultured Anaerolineaceae bacterium
GGTAGAGATTACCCATATTTTGCAAACCCATTTGCATGCTGATTTTGTTTCCGGGCACATGGACTTGGCCAAGGCCACCGATGCGAAGATATATGTGGCAAAGTCAGCCGAGTGCACTTTTGACCACGTGCCGCTAACTGAAGGCGACACGATCGAGATTGAGAACATGCTGTTGAGCGTCCTCGAAACCCCGGGCCACACCCCCGAGCATCTGTGTTATGTCGTCACCGATAGGGCGCGTGGCGATAGCCCCATCGGGGTGTTCGTGGGCGATACCCTCTTCGTGGGTGATGTTGGCCGCCCGGACCTCTTCCCGGATATCGCGGTGGAACTGGCGGGTAAACTTTTTCACAGCCTGCATGATAAGTTGCTCAAACTACCTGATTACTGCGAGGTCTACCCGGCGCACGGGGCGGGTTCATTATGCGGTCGCGCGATGGGCGCCAAGTACCAGACGACCATCGGCTACGAGCGCAAATTTAACCCGGCGCTGCAGATAAAAGAAAAAGCCGCCTTCATCAAGTCGCTCACCGAGGATATGCCGCCAGCGCCGGATCATTTCAGCCGCTGCAGCGACATCAACCGCAAAGGCCCGGCGCGCATCGCGGAGCTGCCCAAAATGGCTGAATTGAGTGTGGAGCAGTTCAAGACCCGTATGCAAAACCCGGATGTGATCGTGCTGGATTCGCGCAATTACCTCTCGTTTGGCAGCCAGCACATCCAGGGTTCGTGGCATTTGGATCTCAACGGCAACTTCCCGACGTTTGCCGGCTGGGTACTGCCAACAGATAAAGACATCCTGCTGGTGGCGGACGATTATGCGAAAGGGGTTGAGAGCAACACCTGGGCGCGCCGCGTGGGTATGGACCGCATAGTTGGATACCTGGACGGCGGCATCACCGCCTGGATCGTGGCAGGAATGGATACACGCAGCATCCGACAAATCTCAGCCCAGGACCTGCATGACCTGGCCACCGGCAGCGATAAATTTGTGCTGGTGGATGTGCGCGCCCCGGCGGAATACGCTGACAGTCACATCAAGGGCGCCATCAACATCCCTGTGGCTGACCTGCGCACCCGCCATGCTGAGCTGGACAAGGAAAAGAAGACCATCCTGGTGTGCAGTTCGGGCAACCGCTCCAGCCTTGGAACCAGTATCCTGGCGGCGCACGGATTCAAGGACCTCCACAACGTGGCTGGCGGTATGATGGGATACAGCGCGGCAGGATATACCAGGGAATGCCAGGTGTGCGCCAATCCGCACGGTTCGCGCTTCTTTATGCAGATCGATCAGTTGAAAAAACACTGGGATTCAATTGAATGAAAGAAGCGAGGATACATGAACTTCCTGACTGAAGTACGCTGGTCACCGTACGCGGTAGGTATCGCCATCGGCGTGTTGAGCTGGTTGAGCTTTCTTATCATCAAAAAACCGCTCAGCTGCTCCACCTCGTTTGCCAGTACCGCCGGGATGATCGAAAGATTTTTCCGCGGCAAAAAGGTGGAACAAAAGCCGTATTATCAGAAAATCGGTCTGAAGATCGACTGGCAGTGGATGCTGGTGCTGGGCATGGTCATCGGCTCGCTGATCTCGGCGCTGCTCTCGGGCGATTTTGGCTTCAAATGGGTACCGGCGCTGTGGCAATCCGCCTTTGGTGATACCCCGCTGCTGCGGTTGATTGTCGCGCTCATTGGCGGCATCTTCATGGGCTTTGGCTCGCGCTGGGCGGATGGCTGCACCAGCGGCCACGGCATCAGCGGCACGCTGCAGCTGGCCGTATCCAGCTGGATTTCCGCGGTCTGCTTCTTCATCGGCGGCATCCTGGTGGCGCTTCTCATTTTCAGAGTACTTGGATAAGGGGAGAATGAGATGAGCGAGAAAAAGCTTACCGTGAAGAAGAATGGCCTCTCGCCGCTGGCGTGGGGACTGGCTTTTGGTATCGTTTTCGGCTTCGTGCTGCAGAAAGGCGGTGCTACCAAGTACGATGTGATCGTCGCGCAGCTTCTGCTGACCGATTTCACTGTCCTCAAGATCATGCTCAGCGCGGTCGTCACCGGCATGCTGGGAATCTACCTGATGAAGAGTCTCGGCTGGGTGCAGTTGTACCCGAAATCCGGTTCCGTGGGCATGAACGTGATCGGTGGGCTGATCTTCGGTGTTGGTTTCGCGGTGCTGGGGTACTGCCCCGGGACGATAGCCGGTGCCATCGGCAACGGCTTCCTTGACGCCCTGGTGGGCGGGGTCATCGGTATCTGGCTCGGGGCGGGATTGTTCGCCGCCCTGTACCCGAAACTACGCAAAGGCATACTCGCCAAGGGCGATTACGGAGATGTCACCCTGCCGCGCCTGCTGAAGGTGAACGATTGGGTCGTCGTCATCCCCGTCGCTGTTCTCATCATCCTGGTCCTGTACTGGATCGAACGCGCCGGCCTGTAGGATTACATCGACGACGGCCATCTCTTCGGCCGGCGGTCCATGCTCGTGGAGGCGCA
>CAZLOC010000586.1:0-2487 GCA_964560935.1 uncultured Anaerolineaceae bacterium
TTCACGCAATCATGTCATCGTCGCTGCCGGCGTCATTTCCGGGCTGATAGCTTCCTTGCTCCGCTTTACATTACTAGACACCGTGGTAGGTGTATGCATTGCAGTCTTGATTCTCAAAAGTGGAATTGACCTGACCGTCGAACTCATCCGCTCTCATGGCGGAGGGGCATCTGACCTCTCGCATTACGAGATGGGATTGTCAAAGCGTTATGAAGGATTCAGACAGGCCCAGTTGCGTGACTGGATGCTTTTTCTGGTGCATACCCATCGCGCAAAGACACGCGCTGAACTCCTGGAGGAAGCCGCCCGGTCCCTTGAATTCGATCAGTATCCGGTTTTGAGAGCGTTTGGTCTGGGGAATCAAGGACAGAATAAAGAGATGATTTTCCAAGGTCTGGATGAGTTATTCGAGCGCGGCTGGCTGGATGAAAAAGAGTCATTGCAGGTAACCCGGGCGGGGAAGGTACATTTGCAATCCCAGGCGCGCAAGGTACGCCGGATGATGGGACGTTCGTTTATCGCAGAAAAACCATGAAAGGCGAAACAAAGAGGCTGAACATGAAAATCCTTGTGTACGGCGCCGGACCCCTGGGCAGCCTGTTCGCTGCCCGGCTTCAGAAAGGCGGGCATGACGTCTCCCTGCTGGCGCGCGGCCAGCGTCTGGCCGACTTGAGGGAATTCGGCGTTGTCCTGGTCGACACCCACACAGAGAAAGAGACGGTAACGCATCCGAACCTCGTCGAGCAGCTCGCGCCGGAGGACGCCTACGATCTGGTGTTGGCAATCATGCGTAAGAACCGGGCCCTCGAGATCCTGCCGATTCTGGCGGCCAACCAACACACGCCCAACGTGCTCTTCCTGATGAACAACGCCGCCGGGCCGGGAGAACTGGTCGAAGCCCTGGGGCAGGAACGGGTCATGATGGGTTTTCCGATGGCGGCCGGCTACCGGCGCGGACACGTGATTCATTACATGGTGGGTGCCAAACCTGGCAAGAAGGCCATGATCCCCATAGGAGAGGTGGATGGACGCATTACACCCCGCTTGCAGGAAGTGGGACGTGTTTTGGCAAGCATGCCCGGCTTCGATTTTGATCCCCGCACTGACATGGATGCGTGGCTCAAGACACACGTGGCGTTGCTGATGCCCTCGCTGGCTCCGGCTATGCGGGCTGCTGGCCGGGACAACGTGCGTATGGCGCACACCCGCGATGCCATCGTCCTGGCCATCCGCGCCATCCGCGAGGGGTACCGCGTCTTACGGGAGATGGGCTACCCGATCGTGCCCAGGAGCGCCCGTATCTTCGAGCGCCTCCCTGAACCGGTCCTGGTCTGGGGATTCCAGAAAAGGCTCGTCGATCCCCGCATCCGGGTGGCCATGCTGGAACATAGCGAGGCAGCACAAGACGAGATCAAGCACCTGGCAGACGAATTCATCGCCTTGAAACGTCGGACTTCGGTCCCCACTCCGGCCATCGACCACCTGTATGTATATTTCGACCCCGCCGCACATCCCATGCCGGAGGGTAGCGCCTGGTTTCCTCTGGATTGGCGATTCTTGTGGGTGGTTGCTGGTGGGTTGGCAGGTTTCCTGGTGATCGTATGGTTGCTGTTTACTTTTCTCTGGTGATCAAAATGCGAGGAGAAGTGTAGATGCCCCAACTGGTCAAAGGCGGCAAATGGGTGTTTGGATGGACGGTCGTGAGCTCCGCAGGTGAGGTGCGAATTCCACCCGAAGCGTACGCCGAATATGGCTTCCCGAGTGCGACCGGATTCCAGAATGGCGAACGCCTGCTGGTGGTACGCGGCAGTGGGCTGGCGCTGGGTTCGTGCAACGCGGTCCGATCTACGAGGAAGCATCCCGGTATCCGGAGATCGAGGTGTTTTCGATATAAAGCGTATGTTACAGACCACAGAACACTTCCGCGAAACGGTGACAGAGGCGATGGTACAGGGCGAGCCGGTCACAGCGTACCGACCCGACGCACCAGCCAGTCACGCAATCTTCGAAGTCTGGCGTTCCGTTGTGAAAACTTTGTCAATTCAGAACATACCGTCAAGTTTACAGGAGATAGGATGAATACAACTGCCTCGAAGGCACAGACGCCTGCTGAAGGCACAGCTGCAAATTACAATCACATCCAGCGCGTGGTGGCAGTGATGAGCGGCAAGGGCGGCGTCGGGAAATCCTTTGTTACTGGCTTACTGGCCACTGCGCTCAGCCGGCATAGATATCGTGTGGGCATTCTGGATGCAGATATCACCGGTCCAAGCATTCCCATGCTGTTTGGGTTGAAGGGACCGGTAGAACCCGGCGCGGTCGGCATACAGCCATTGCAAAGCCAAACCGGGATCAAGGTCATATCCATGAATTTTTTGCTGCTGAGTGAAGACCAACCGATCATATGGCGTGGGCCGTTGATTGGGAGGGCTATCACCCAGCTCTGGGGTGACGTGATGTGGGGGGATCTGGATTACCTGCTTGTTG
>CAZLOC010000587.1:0-2487 GCA_964560935.1 uncultured Anaerolineaceae bacterium
AGCTCCCGTGCCACCAGGAGCGCAGGACGATTGTAAAACTGGCGCAGCAAACGCACAGCGTTGGTCATCCGGCAATTTAACCACAACGAGGCACACCTGCAAAGCTCAATTCTTGCGCATATTCTCTAATGGTTTTACAAGGATTGCATCTCTGCTTGGGTTTCATAAACAACCTCTTTCGGGGAAATGACCATCCATAAAACTCAATAACACCTCCAAATGAACTCAATTATGTTATTGTGATGGATCAGGAGTACCTGAAACCTTATCAAATTGATCAGGAGTCGTAGTAAAATCTCCATGACAGGGTAGCGTTCGGATGCAGTATCAGGAGGGATAGAATTTGATCCCAAATCTGGATATCTCTTTACTGGGCAATTTTAACATCCGGTACGATGAAAAGCCTCTCACAGGCATCAACACGCCACGCCTTCAATCATTGATTGCATATTTGGTACTCCATAAGGATGCTCCCCAATCCCGTGCCCATGTGGCCTTTCTCTTTTGGCCTGACACAAATGAATCTCAAGCCCGTACGAATCTGCGTAATCTATTACACGCTCTCCGGCATGCACTGCCATATACTGAGCAATACATTGAAGTTGGGATGCATACGCTTCAATGGCGGGCTGATTTTCCTTGTTCCTCCGATGTGACCGATTTTCAAGATGCACTGGCGCGCGCCAGGCTTGCGCAACAGAAGGCAGATCTCGCCGCAGCTCGATTAGCCCTGGAGCATGCAATCGAAATATATAGCGGGGATTTACTACCGAGTTGCTATGAAGATTGGATCATTCCTCATCGAGAACGATTGAGCCAGGCATTTCTAGATGCCATGGACCAGTTGGTTCGTATGTCGGAGGCGCAACGCGACTACCAGGCAGCTATTATCAATGCCCAGCGCTTGTTACGACATGATCCGTTGAACGAAACAGTGTATCGTTCCCTTATTCGACTCCATGCCTTGGTCGGGGATCGCGCCAGTGCATTGCGGGTTTATCATACCTGCGCCACTGTCTTCCAGCGTGAATTAAACATAGAACCCAGTGCTTCGACCCGGGAGGCTTATGAGCAGCTAATGGGCCCTGAGTTACATATTGCCCCGCCGAGATTGGTAATTGCCTATTCTCCCCTTGTCGGTCGCGATAAAGAATGGGCCCTGCTGTTGCAAACCTGGCGGTTCGTTGTAGCGACCGCCCAACCCCATGCGGTGATTGCTTGTGGTGAAGCTGGTATAGGAAAAACCAGGCTGGTTGAAGAATTGATTCAGTGGGCAGCACGCCAGGGCATCACCACTGCGAGTGCCCGCTGCTATGCGGGTGAGGGCGAGCTGGCATATGCCCCTGTCATTACCTGGCTGCGTTCACTTCCAAGGGTGATTCTGGATGATAATTGGCTAGCAGAGGTAGCCCGATTACTTCCTGAGATTTTTCATCAGCGACCGGACCTGCCGAAACCAGGTGCACTGACAGAAACCTGGCAGCGACAACGCCTTTTCGAAGCCCTTTCCTATGCGGTCTTGTCCCAAAAACAGCCAATCCTGCTCACAATTGATGATCTTCAGTGGTGTGATCGGGACACCCTTGAATGGGTTCATTTCCTGCTGCGCTTTAAATCCAATGCACGGCTGATGGTTGTCGGTGGCTATCGACCAGAGGAAATTGGGGAAAGCCATCCCCTGGTTCCCTTGCTGGAAACTCTCCGTGCCCAGGAGCAGGTAACTGAACTAGACCTACAACCATTGGATAAGCATGCTACCACAACACTGGCATCCCAGGTTTCTGGCGAGCAAATTAGCGCAGAAAATGCATTCATTTTATATAAGGAGACAGAGGGTAATCCGTTATTCGTTGTTGAAACCATACGGGCTGGTTTGCTTAATCATCAAAAGCCAGATCCAGAGAGGCCTGTTTTTCCCCTGGAAGGGGATCCATCCCTTCCACCAAGGGTCCAATCAGTTTTAGAGGCCAGATTGGCGCAGCTTTCACCAAAAGCCCGGGAATTAGCCGGCCTGGCAGCCACGATTGGGCGTGAGTTTGGTTTCGGATTGTTGTCACGTGCCAGTAATTGCAATGAAGACATGCTTGTAAGGGAATTAGACGAATTGTGGAAACGTCGGATTGTTCGAGAGCATAGTGTGAGCGCATATGATTTCAGCCATGACAAGCTGCGTGAGGTCGCATATAGCGGTATGAGTGCAGCCAGGCGGCAGATCCTGCACCTTCATGTTGCTCAGGCATTGGAAGCACTTCACTCTGCAGAGCTGGATCCAATCAGCTTGCAACTGGCTATCCACTACGAGCGGGCTGGTATGGCAGGAAAGGCTATCCCATATTACCAACGGGCTGCCCAAGTAGCGCGTAATGTTTATTCAAATGAGGAAGCAATTTCTTTATTGAAGCATGGCCTGTCCCTAACCCATGAGGTTGAGCAAACTTCAGGGAAACTCATGGGTGAAGTTGGTGCACTACTATCAGAGGAACTGGG
>CAZLOC010000588.1:0-2479 GCA_964560935.1 uncultured Anaerolineaceae bacterium
GATTCTGCGGCATTTTCAAGCATTTTTCTGGCTTCGAGTTTTTCCTGCTCCCAAAGCGAATCCACGCCCGCCCACCCGCGGGTAACGCACACCGTTAGGCGGTGCCTCGAGGGCATTGCTTCTATGAGGAATCATTTATGACAACAAATTCCGAATCGATTGAAGAAATTCGCAATTTGCTTTCCACTTTCAACGAAGGTTATTCGAAACGGGATTTATCTGCCCTGGATCGTTTTATGAACCTCTTTGCTCAAGAAGAATATTTGGAATTTATCGCAACGGGCGGGGTCTCTCCCAGACGCGGCACATGGCGCGTGGGAATAGAAGCGGTCCGAGATTTGGTGAGATCTGATTGGGAGTACTGGGGGCTAATCAATATTGATGTAGAAAAGGCACACATTGATGTTCATAACGATGTTGCCTGGCTATCAACAACAGCCACAGTCACAACAGATGATGAGACCGAAGAGTACCTAGGGGATAAAGAAGAAATAATTGGCGTCGTGCACAATACGTCCAGTGGCAATTCGAGAGTCAAGCCTCTGCGTGTGACAGCCGTTCTTGTAAAACGAGAAAACCGATGGCAATTCATACAAATCCATTATTCCTTCTCGATTAGATCAATGCCAAAATGAGTCCTTTTTGTAAAAGCCGCCTAACACAGCGTGCACTTGACTGGTGGGATTCGTACGCTTCGAGAGAGAGGATTCAACGCTTTGGCATTTTCCGGTACAATCAGCCTTGTCAACGCCCGCCCACCAGCAAGTAACGCTCACCGTTAGGCGCTTTAAAACTGGAAAAATATAGATGCTTAAAATAAAGATCATAAAACAGAACCCTTTTGTTATTTTCAGTGCAATCCATGTAATTTCCGCCTGTGTCATTCTCGCGAATGAATTGTTAGCAATAAACAACAGAGTACCAGGCGGTAATTTCCCCTTTGAGCATAAATTCTCATGGACAAGAGTTTTACTTTTTTGTGGCGTCGGAATTATTAGCGCTCTGGTTGTTTGGATATTTACAGCCAAGAAACATCTGAGTATTTTTTTACCATCCTTCAAACTTGTCCTTTTGCTTGCCACCTTCGCAACCTTTGTTAGTGTTTTGTCCAATTATCCATCCGTTACGGGTTGGTGCTGTGAAGTCTTTCCCACCCGTTATTTTGGGTTTCCTTTCAGTTATTTGAGTGGTAACAGCATTATTGAAGCCCTCCCATTTCCCAGAGCAGGTAGAATAATAACCTATCAATTTCCTTATATTCCCTATCGGTTGCTTTTAGATATTTTGTTTTGGTCAAACATTGCTTATGTTATTTTGGGCTTGTCATCTTTGCTTATTCAAAAAGTAAAAGGTCTCCCTTGGCGAGATAGAGTCTTCATTGTCTTTGTTATATTGCAGGCCTTGTTTGCTTGCTGGGTTTTACTCGTTGAAATTGCAGGACAATTAAGATGGTTTCCGATGACCATATTCCCCAATGAGCATAAAGACTCTTGGGCAAAGGTGATTCTCTATTGTATTGATACAGTTCTCGGCGTTCACTTGGTTTGGAGATTCATGGTAAAGAAACAATTAAGCATCTACTTTCCATCACTAAAATCGGTCTTGTTGTTGGGCAATGTATTTACACTCTCCAGCCTACTTTTCTCGCATTATGCGTCAACTTGGGGGTGGGCTGGTGGTGCAAGCAAATTGGTATTTTATTTTGGTTTTCCGTTTAGCTTTCTGCTTGGTGTCGGAGGGCACGATTATCCCCTCGTTATACACTTTGAAAATCTCAACCTTTTTGGGGTCTTGGCAAATCCTCAACTAACAGATTTTTGGAGAATTTACCCATATCAATTTTTCCTGAATTTTCTTTTTTGGTCAAATAGCGTCCTTGTTTTTATAAATGCGCTTCGTTGGTTTGTGTCTGGAAAAAGTAATTCTGTCGAAATAGTTTCATGGCATGCGAAATCTGAAGATCGTTAGTAAAATGCTCTGGCAAAGCGCCTAACACAGCGTGCAGCCGACAAGTGGGATTCGCCGCGATTTTCGGGCATTTTCCACGCCTCGGCAGAATCCTGCTCTCAAGCATTGACCGTGTCCCACCCACTTGCGGCTAACGCGAGCCGTTAGCCAGCATGTTCTTTCTTGAATTGGATTCTTTGAAAAGCGGTGGCTTCGAAAAAATGATGTCCGCTGCCTTGCCCGCAAGCCGGATTCCCCCGCTACCAGTTGGCTTGCAGTCCAGGGTTCCGTTTTTGTCTACCGGTTTTATGGTTGTGCCTTACCCGCAATCGTGCCATAATTGCAGCAGGTGTTTTAGCAGTAGAGTCTCCCCAGCGATCTTTCGAGCCTCGCTCCCAGGCTTTTTTCTCATCTGTGAATGCGTTCCGTTAAGGTATGCTGGCTAACACCGCGTGCACCCGACAGGTGGGATTCGCCCCGCTAAAAGGAGTTGATTCTGTGCTCAAGCTAATTCCGTCAAATCAGTTTCATC
>CAZLOC010000589.1:0-2077 GCA_964560935.1 uncultured Anaerolineaceae bacterium
CTGATCGGCTCTACTTTGTTCACAGTGCTTTTCCTGGTTGCCCAGCCGCTGTTCACCAGCTACGTCGAGACCTTCGCCAATTACAACCTGGTTTACGGTCCCCTGGCGGTTGTAATCACACTGGTGCTTTGGACCTGGATCGCCGCAAACCTCCTGATTTTGGGGGGCGAACTCGTTTCGCACATACAGGCTATGTTGATCGAACAGAAATCGGAGAAGGAGGTGGAGGAACAACACGAACAGCGGGATCCTACCAGCTTGGAACACGATGAACCGGACCGGTGAGCTATCGATTATACAAATGTGTACCCAGTGAAAACGGAACCAGTGGAGACTTATTAAACCTGTAGGAGAAATATGAATCAAACACATCGTAGCCAAAACACAGACATCCTGTTGATGAGCCATCGATTGGCCGTGAACAGTATTGCCCCGATCGTCGTACGGGGAGGCATGGTCAAGGGAACGAACGCATGAAGCCAAGTTCCCGCTACGAGAACGAGCCTGCTTCATCAATCCATAATCTCCTGGAGCAAAGGCTGTTGATCATCGCCTCCAATCGAGGGCCAGTCACTCTCCACCAGAATGAGAACGGCGACCTGGAATATCAGCGCGGCACAGGCGGATTGGTGACTGCACTGGTTGGAGTGCTCCAGCACGCGGAAGCGCGCTGGATTGCCTGTGCACGAACAGAAGAAGATAAAGCCTGGGGAAGAGGCTTGGTACCGCTTGGGGACAGCGATGAACAAGTCTGGATGCAATTTCTCACACCATCGGATTCATCATATGAGGGTTACTATCGAGTGATTGCCAACCCTTTGTTATGGTTTTTACAACATTCGATGTGGAACATTTTTCGCGAGCCGACCATTGACCAGGCAGTCTGGCGGCATTGGCAAGACGGCTATGTGGCTGTCAATACGCTTTTTGCACAGGCTGTTGCCCAACAGATCGCTTCTGCCTCACGCCCGGCCCTAGTCATGTTGCAGGACTATCACCTTTATCTGGCCCCCAGCCTGATCCGGTATAAATTCCGCCCGAAAGCTAAATATACGCTTGCACATTTTGTGCATATTCCCTGGCCTGGAGCAGAGGATTGGGGACTTCTGCCTGCGAAAATGCGGCAGGCAATCCTCGAAGGTTTATGCGCCGTGGACTTGCTCGGCTTCCAGACGTACGAAGATGGATTGAACTTCATTCGAACATGTGAATCCCACTTACCGAGGGTCCATGTCAATTATAGAAAAGGCAGGGTATGGTTTCGCAACCATGCTACCTACATCCGGGATTTCCCGATCTCGATTGATGTGAATGGCCTCAGACAGTTTGCCGAAACGGACGAAGTGAACTCCTATCGCGAACAGTTGCTGCAACTGCATGGTGATTGGCAAGTCGTCCTGCGCATCGATCGCATCGAACCCAGTAAAAATATTGTGCGCGGGTTCCAGGCATTCGATGAAATGTTGGAGCTTCATCCGGAATATCGGGGTAAGGTCAAATTTCTGGCCTTTCTTGTGCCTTCCCGGTTGGGGGTCAGCGAGTATGAGAATTATTTGGATGAAGTCATGGGCGTAGCCGGAAGGGTAAATGCCAAGTACGGCGGAAATGATTGGGAGCCGATCCGTGTTTTGGTGGACGAGAACTATCCTCGGGCAGTGGCAGGCTTACAGATCTATGATGTATTGCTGGTGAACTCCATTGCCGATGGCATGAATCTGGTCGCCAAGGAAGGACCCATCGTCAACCGCCGGGAGGGGGTATTGGTCCTCTCGGAGCGCACCGGCGCATACCAGCAACTCGAGTCGGGAGTGTTGGTCGTTTCCCCTTTAGATATCTATGAAACAGCCGAGGCGATGCATCGAGCCCTGCTCATGCCGTTGGAAGAACGGCGCGCGCGAGCTGAACGCCTGCGTTCCCTGATCGAGCAGCAGGATATTGTGGATTGGTTGTACCAGCAACTAAGCACCATCATCAAATTGAAGCTATGACAGTGAGGAATTCGTACAAGGTTGCTCTATTACATTATTCCGCTCCTCCGCTGATCGGCGGCGTGGAAAGCGTTGTCCTTGCGCATGTT
>CAZLOC010000589.1:2087-2473 GCA_964560935.1 uncultured Anaerolineaceae bacterium
AGAGGGAAGAAAGAAGCCTTGCCTCCCGGAACGGAATTCATCAGAATCCGCGAGTTGGACAGCCAGCACCCCCAGATACTGGAGCTAAGTCATGAGTTGGAACGGGGACATGTACCCCCATACTTTAATGAAATGGTGGCTCGATTGGCAAAGACGCTGGCCGCCGCCTTGCATTCCATGGACCACGTCATTGTACACAACGTGTTCACCAAGCACTTCAATCTGCCACTGACTGTCGCTCTTTTCCGCCTTCTCGACCAGGGTATGATCCAGCACTGCCTTGCATGGTGTCACGATATCACATGGACAAGCCCGAATTCACGTGCAAAGGTATATGCAGGTTACCCCTGGGATTTACTTCGTACGTATCGTTCAGAAATTACTTA
>CAZLOC010000590.1:0-2456 GCA_964560935.1 uncultured Anaerolineaceae bacterium
GACAACGTAGACTTTTCGCCGGACGAAGCCTCTGCACAGGCGCTTGTTGAACGATTAGGATTGGAACAATAAAGAATTGTTTTATTTGCAACCCTACTTAGCAAGAAACCGCTCAACATCATCTGTTGACGGTTCCTTTAGATTAAATACCCCCGGACAGACTCGAATTGTCCTCTTCGGCTCCGGAGGGCGACGTTCTGTCCACTGAGCTATGGGGACGCTCGCGAAGAGGATTTTACCATTCAGTCTTTAGCGTCGCTGAGTCAACCGGTCTCACAAGTCATTCGCTTGTGAGACTTGTCAGATGGATCAGATTTGTAGGAATTTACGTCTTTGCCACCATCACTCTAATAAAGTAATACGACTTTTCGAGACAATAGGCGATACGAGTTTATGAGATTCAACACATTTGATCCAAGGGATCATAGTACAAACAATTTCATCCTCACAAAACAGATATAACAGGACCGATTTCCCATGATGAACAAAAAAGCACTCCAGGTTGGCATCAATTTAGGCGGCTGGATTTCGCAATATCCCGCCCTTGACCATCAGCACTTCAAAACCTTCATTACTGCCGACGATATCAAACGCATCACAGATTGGGGGATGGATCATATCCGCCTACCGGTGGATTATCCTGTGCTCGAGGACGAGGATCAGCCCGGCATCTATAAAGACAGCGGATTTGAGTACATTGAATCCTGTCTGGATTGGTGCAAGCAGAACGGACTGCGCGTCATCCTCGACCTGCATAAGGCGCCAGGTTTCGCCTTCGACGAGCTGGATAAAGCTACCTTGTTTAAAAGTCCTATTTTGCAGGAAAGATTCATCAACCTGTGGGTAGCCATCGCCCGCCGCTTCACTGGCCGCATGGACGACACGCTGGCATTTGAACTGCTCAACGAGATCGTGCTGCGTGACAGCGGTCCATGGAATGTATTGGTCAGAAAAGTGGTTGAACGAATCCGTGGGTTGGACCCTCAACGCCTGATCCTGGTTGGAGGCAATTACTATAACGCGGCGGATGAATTACAGAACATCGAAACTCTTGATGACCTCAATATTTTGTATACGTTCCATTTCTATTTGCCGCTGACAGTCACCCACCAAAGGGCGCCGTGGATCCCACCCATTATCGAATATAACCAGCAGCTCGACTACCCTGGACAGCAAGCCAGCGGACTTGAAAAGGTTGTAAAGAAATATCCTAAAGATACGCACAGGTTAGACAGGGAAATTGGCATACAGTTCAACAAAGAATATCTGCGCGCCGCCCTTCAACCTGCTGTAGACTTCTCTCAGCGCATCGGTCAGCCAGTCTACTGCGGCGAGTTCGGTGTGTATGAAGGTGCAGCGATGTCCACTCGTATAAACTGGACGCGGGATTTCATCGCGTTGCTCAATGAGGCAAACATTGGCCGCGCGTTCTGGACGTACAAGGCATTGGATTTTGGTTTGGTGGATAAGGACGGAGAGGTTATTAATCAGGAACTGGTTGAGATTGTGTCCAAAGCGAATTGATTGCAAGTGTGTTGACATAGGTTTTGGTGCTGACGGTTGCTTCTGGCCCGATGTGGATGGGTAGACAGACGTCCGCGGCGGATGCCAGGATGCAGGCCGGGGGGCGGGTTCGATCCGCTGGAGAAGATGCAAAAGTTCAGCGCTGCGCCCGGATTGTGAATTCGCCCAAAGCAGGGTACGAGTCCCGATCAATCCATCCATGTAATGGACAAGTTCGGCAGCGTTCACCAGCATGACCGGGAGGGGCAGGCGGGAAAGCTCCAGACAGGCCGGGTAGGCCGCATTATAGGATGCGCCCATGCCAGTGATGATGATGCGATTAAACTCTCCCCTTTGGATACGTTCGGTGATTGGAGCGAGCGAGGCGATTGAAAAATTTTCTACGGCTTCTCGCAACGCAGCCGGTGGGAGAGAACATCCGAAATATAGGGATTCATTTTTGGGCTTCCGTTAATGCGTACCCAACACCCGTGTCGATGGTAACCATGACCATGCGCTGCAAACCACGCCCGCGCGCCCATCCAAGATTCACCCAAGGTGGCCGCATCGGCATCGTTCCCAAGAGCAACCGGTACGCCAAAGCCTTCTCGCAACGGTATGACAATATCCACATCTTCCCAGCCGGGCAGGATATAAGGGTTTTGGATACAGCCCCACTGGCGGTCGAGCGGACCGGTTGAGCCGACACCCAGCGCCAGCACAGGCGGTCAGTTTGCGCCACGACTCCATCTACGAGCCGCTTTATGGTTTGTAACCCGCTTTGGGTCCGCGCGCGGCTTCTATGGGAGCATCTTTCCAGTAGATCAACTGCCCGTCGTTTGTAATGTCCCGATACGTACATTTGTTCTGCCCAGATCGATACCAATTAATACTCCACGCTCAAGGTTCATACCTGGCTATTCATCAACGCCGCCCAACAGGCTACACCGATC
>CAZLOC010000591.1:0-2444 GCA_964560935.1 uncultured Anaerolineaceae bacterium
TCGGTCATATTTTTCTTCGTTCAGTCCACCAAAAAAGCCCATAGGTTAGCCTTCAGCTTTCAGCGTTTAGCAATCAGCTAAAAGCTGACTGCTAACACCTGATCGCTATTCTTTGAATATCCTCGAATACACCTCGGACGTTTCCATCAATTCATCATGCGCGCCGATGGCGGCAATGCGTCCCTTGCGCAACACCACGATCAGGTCCGCCCAACGGATCTGTGACAGGCGGTGCGTGATCAGGAAGGTTGTGCGTCCTTTGGCAGCATTGGCTACCGCGCGCTGGATTTTGTCTTCCGTGGCCGAGTCGATCGCGCTGGTCGAATCGTCCAGGATCAGGATATGCGGATCGGTCAGGAAAGCGCGCGCCAGCGCCAGCCGTTGGCGTTGTCCGCCGGAGAGCGTGACGCCGCGTTCGCCGATGACGGTCTGGTAGCCCTCGTCGAAGGACTGGATGAAGTCATGCGCCTGGGCAGATGCTGCCGCCGCCTCGACCTCCCCCTGGCCTGCTCCCGGTTTCCCGAAAGCTATGTTCTCGCTGATGGAGCGGGAGAACAGGAAGATGTCCTGCTCGATCATCGAGATCTGCGAGCGCAGCGAGGCCAGGTTCCACTCGCGGACATCGATCTCGTCCACCAGCACCTGTCCGCCGGTCACATCGTAGGTGCGGTTGATCAGTTTGACCAGCGTGGTCTTGCCTGCGCCCGTCTGCCCGACGATGGCGACCGTTTGTCCCGGCTTGACTTTGAAGGAAACGTTTTCAAGGACGAGTTCACCATTATCCCTCACCCCTGACCCCTTATCATCCCCTTCGGGGGCTCCCATAGGGAGAGGGGAGTAAATAAATGAGACATCCCGAAACTCAATTTCACCGCGCATCACGCCGGTGTAGCCTGCAGCGTTCTGATCCAGATTCGTCTCCCGATTGATTAACTCAAGGATGCGGCGCGCACCGGAGAGTCCCAGCGAGATTTGAGTGTAGGCAAAGGTTGAGGCAAAGGTGGGGAAATCCAACATACGCAACAGGCCGAAGTAAGCCACCACGCCGCCTGTGTTCAGAAGGCCATCGCGGAATAACAATAGTGCATGCACCAAGCCAACCGCGTAGGTAATGCCCAGCAGCAGGTTGGGGAGGAAACGCGCCTCGAGGTCGCCCTGTCGTACAAAGGCATCGCGCACGCGCCGGGCGTTGGTCACGAAGCGCTCGATCTCCGCGCCTTCCTGCGCAGCACCCTTCATGATCTCCACGCCATCCAGCGCTTCGGAGAGATGCGTATTCATCTCGCCGAAGGTGCCGCGCACCTCGTCCGTGATGGGAGAGAGTGTCCGCAGGTAGTACCACAGGGCGGTGAAATAGGAAATCGTGAAGAGTGTAGGGGCCAGCAGCAACGATATGTGGTACTGCGGCGCAAAGAAGAACGGCATGACCAGGAACATGAATGAGCCCACCACCAGGTTGATGCCGGGGCTGAACATGAAATTGACCTCGCGCACATCGTTGGTGGCGCGCGCCATGGTATCGCCCACCGGCTGCAGGTTGTGGAAGGTCATGCTTTTGCCAAGCAGGGATACGTACAATTCGTCGCGGATGTCACGCTCGATCTTCTGCGCCATCAACTCCGCGCCGAAGTTACGTCCCAGTTGCAGCACGCCGCGTACGATTTGCGATCCGCCCAAAATCAGCGCCAGCGGGATCAAGATGCTGGTCTCCGGGTTGGGCTTCAGCATCTGGTTGAACGCATCCCCCACCATGACGGGGACAACGGCTGCCAGACCGGCGTTACCAAGTCCGCCTATGAGGATCATGATGATGATCGGCCAGTAACGGACAGAGTGCGAAACGATCCACTTGACCGCATTGCTGCGGTCGGCGGTATGTTTGCGTTGCAAGGTGAATTCAGCGAGCTGGGAAATTGTAGTCATATGAGAATATACAGGTAACAGACGAACGCATAGAGGCTGATTTTACCCCTGTTTGTAACATACTGAATTCAGTGAGAAACTATGGGTGCCTAAAGAGTTGTTGGACACGGAGTCCAAAGTCTCTCGACTTTGGTGGCAAAATCAGGCCCTTTACAGGATGCTTCGCGAAGATTCTGCGCTCCAGCTAACAGCAATTGAGTGCTCCCGAAATCATCTTTCGGCTCGGAGGTCAGCAGGATAACAAGGATAAGGATGTCCGATTATTTATTTCTTGCACCCTATCAAGACAATATATCCTTTGTTACCTCCCCCTAAGGAGAGAATATCGAATGCAGGAAAGCATGCTGCGAATTCATCAGGTGTAAATAAATGATGTGGCAACCCTTTTTCTGTACCTGACAGAGGAACGAAAGTATGGTGTTCGATTTCTTCCCATTCTTCTTCGGAATCGCTGGTTTCCCTGAATACAGGGACTGTGATCAAAATGAATCCACCGGGACGTACCACGCGTGTGATTTCCC
>CAZLOC010000592.1:0-2438 GCA_964560935.1 uncultured Anaerolineaceae bacterium
CTAAGACCTGTTTTCTATAAGCGCGCATGACGCGCTCAGTAATAAAGCCAAACTTACCATACAAATTTCGTGCGGCGATGTTATCAGCATTTACCGTCAGATTGATCTTCTTTGTCGTAGGCGCGGACAGCATCCAGCCCAATCCTGAGGCGAGCAGAGCAGTACCAATGCCGCGGTTGCGCGATGATGCCTCCGTGCCAATGAAGTCCACATAACCCGATCCCGCTTCGGGCTCGATTTTGCAGAAGTGGTACCCAAGCAACTGGCCAGCTTCAATTGCAAGAAATAGTTTGTGCGTCTCGTTCAGTTTTTCAACCATTTGCCGCGCAGTGAAGTATGCATTTGGAAACAGGGTTTTGTGCAGTTTCTCCAATTCTTCAAAGAAACTTTCCTGATACGCAATGATTCGAGTTTTCCTTTTTGCGGGTGGAGTGTAATTTCCGCGTGTCAGAGCCAGGACGGCATTTTCAGAACGCAGAGAAAATCCATGCCGGGCAGCAAATTCATGCACGGAAGCATTTTGCTCATCACAAAACAAATCGTGATCGCGAATACCATCCGGGATGAGCGCTATGATTTTCGCGTACAGCTTATCCGCGATCATGTGCCAATCCATATGCTCCACGAGCGGACCATACAACCAGGCGCGGTTGATTTCGGGGTCAGCGTCTACGCCGAAAACCCCGATGAGATTGTCACCGTCATAAGCCAGTAGGAATCCCTCAGCAGGTGGGATGAGACATTCAGCCAGCGAGGCGCGCACATCCGCTTCGCCTTCGCCAAAGAACCCGATATGATGAGTCCCATCACTGTTGAGACGAGTAACAAAATGAACGAGTTCTTCAAAATGTTCTTTACAGGGAATGATTTTGATCATGGAAGATGCTTTGACAATTACTTTTATCGCCACTTATCCATTCTGTTTTAAAAACTCTCTCGTTGCTTCAATTTTATCCTTTTCCACCTTGCCCGTTCCTTCCCAATACTCCAGCAATTGACTGATGGTCAGCACCGCGTGCATGGAGTATCCTGCCTGTTCCAGAGATTCCTTTGCCCCGGACTGCCGATCCACCAGCACGACCACATCTTTGACGACCAGCCCCGCGCCGGTCAGCTTTTCGATGGCCTCGAACTTGCTGCCGCCGGTGGTGGCGAGGTCATCTATCACAACGACAGTTTCACCGGCGTGGTACTCGCCTTCGATCTCGGCCTTGGTGCCGTAGGCTTTAACTTCCTTGCGCGGGTAGATCATGGGATAGTTCCCGGCGAGGCTGATGGCAGTGGCAATGGGAATCGCAGCGTAAGGCAAGCCTGCGAGACGAGAGAATTGGAGAGTAGAGAGTAGAGGCAGGTAGGCTTGCGCGACTTGTGCGAGGAATTTTGGGTGTGAGATGATCTGGCGCAGGTCGATGTAGATGGGAGATTTGAGTCCCGATTTGAGGGTGAACTCGCCAAATTTGATGCAGCCTGCCTCCAGCAAGTTGTTGGCGAGAGTAGAGAGCGGAGAGGAGAGAGTAGTACCTGCCATGTCAGTCCTTTGATTTACCACGAAGACTCAAAGACACGAAGTCACAAAGTTTAGAAATTTATGCCTTTGTGTTTTGGTGTCTGTGGTTCAACGAGTATTGCAAGTTGATAATTTCATCCCGCAACTCAGCCGCAGCCAGGCCGGGATTCTCCGCCCGCGCGATCGAGCGCGAGATGTTGATCAGCATGCCTTTGCCATCTTTTCGCAGGCCAGCTTTGAGCGCAGTTTCCAGGTCCCCGCCTTGGGCGCCGACGCCGGGAGAGAGAAACCACAAATCTGGTGCAGCGGCGCGGACGCGGGTCAGCGCGTCGGGCTGGGTCGCGCCGACGACGAGGCCGATGTTGTTTTTGACATTCCATTGTTGGGCGAGGTGGGCGACGTGTTCGTACAAATACATTGACCGTTGACCGTTGACGATGGACGGTGATTCGCGGTCTACGGTCTTCGGTCCACCGTCTACCGTCAGGTCTTGTAAATCACTCGCCCCCGGATTGCTCGTCTTGCACAGCAAAAAGACACCCTTTTCCTTATACCCCAAAAACGGATCGATCGAGTCTTTGCCGAGATAAGGATTAAGCGTGATGGCATGCGCGCCGAGATGCTCAAAGGCGGACCCGGCATACGCTTCCGCGGTGGAGGCGATATCGCCGCGCTTGGCGTCCAGGATGACGGGAATCATCGAGCCGAGGCGGTCGGATTCGGCCTGGATCGCCTCGATGACCTGCTTGAGCGCGGTCCAGCCATCGGGGCCAAAGAACTCGAAGAAGGCGGCGTTGGGTTTAAAGGCCGCGGCGTAGGGAGCGGTCGCTTTAACGAGACGCAGGCAGAAGTCCAAGGCGGATGCGGCGGTGGGGCTTGGGAGATCGGAGACGTGCGGGTCGAGTCCGATGCACAGCAGCGAGGAACAGTC
>CAZLOC010000593.1:0-2436 GCA_964560935.1 uncultured Anaerolineaceae bacterium
TTCCCTGGCCCGGCCACCGTTCGTGCCGCGAGCACGCCGGTGCGAGACGGCAGGACGGGCAACTGCCGTCCGAACGGAGCGTACAACGATTTCGTCCGATGCGCCCCGGGCGTGGACATATGTCAGCTTTGTTCCGTCTTTTGACCAGGATGGAGATCTGTGGTTGGCTTCGTCGTTTGTCAGCCAGGTGATTTCGCGGCAGCACAGGTCGAATATGCCGATCTGGTGCCAGCCGTTGGGTGCGTCGGAGTGAAAGGCCAGCTTCGTGCTGTTCGGTGACCAGGATGGATTATGGGCATTGATGGGGCCGTTTCTGTCGGCGAGCGGGAAGGATTCATCAGCGTCCAAAGTGCCCCGAAGGGGTATCGAAACGAGATACACGCCGTAATCCTGGCCTTTGGACTCGAACGTCACAGCCAACCAACAACCATCCGGTGACCAATGTACGTCCCAGCAGGGACAGTTGATCGCCAGCACACATCTCGCCGTGCCGCCCGTGGATGACATGACGTAGGCATCGAAGTTGCCGCTCTGGTTAGAGATGAAGGCGATCTCGGTCCCATCCGGCGACCAACAGAAGTTGGGCTGCAGGGCGTAATCTACGTCAGGGGTCAGGTCGGTATGTGTGCCTGTTTCGAAATTGTGGACGAACAGGTGGAAGTTTTCGCCGCCGTCGAAGTCTATGGCGTAGGTCAGGCGTGAGCCGTTGGGGGAGTATTTGGGGGCGAATTTTGCACCCCTCACCCCTCGTCCTCTCTCATCGGGAGAGGGGGCCTTGGTAACGGGAGCAGGTTGAGAAGAGTCCGAAGCGGACAGTGAGAGTTCGTAGAGTTCCCACTGTCCGCTTTTATTCCATGAAAAAGCAAGTTTGCTGCCGTCCGGTGAAATGTCAAAGCCGTTGTGCGGATCCACATACGGGACACGCAGCAGTTTTTCGAGGTCGATCATATAGACCTTTTGGACACCCCGCCAAATTACGGCGGGGAAACGGAGTACACGGACTTCACGGAACCTTCCGTCAATAAACAGAAAATTCGTCTCATCCGTGTACCGATTTTGCTAATCAAGCGCGGGGAGCGCTTTCATACCCGCCTGTTTGGCCAGGCCTTCAACCATGTCGACCAGTTCTTTCTCCTGGGTGGGGTCCATCTGCGGACGCTGGTATTCACCCAACAGTTGTTGGGTGCGAGTCTTGGCGCGGGCGAACGTGTCTAGACTACCGGACTGCTGCCAGCCGCGGATGGAATCGCGGTCGATGACGTCGGATGGCAGGTATTGTTCCTTGGCAAACAGTTCGCGCGTAACGCGCTGCTTGAGGAAGTCACCCTTGAAGTTGATGCCTTCGAACATGGCGGTGGCCAGGGTCGCGGTGTGGTCCTGGATACCCGTCAGCAAGCGCTTGACCATGCCGATGGCCTCGGCGTCTACGGTCAACTTTTCGGGGCTTTGGCAGGCCAAAAAGTCCAGCATGCCCGCGCCGGAGATCATGTTGACACCCGCCAGCGCGCCGATCAGCGCTGACATGCCGCTTTCCATTCCAGCCTGCGCGTCCACCACCTTGGACTCGGTCGCGCCCAGGTAGCAGTGGGTAGGCAGGCCAAGCGATTTGCCGACCTGGGCGTAGGAGGCGTCGATCATGGCGGTCTCGACCGCGCCCATGGGCGTGCTGCCCTTGCGCATGTCGAAGATGGCCGGAGCGCCGCCCCATACAATGGGCGAGCCGGGCTTGGCAAGCTGGTGGATGGTAATGCCACTCAAACATTCGGCGGCATGCTGCACCACCGCGCCCAGCAGCGTAACAGGAGCGGCGGCGCCTGCCAGCGGCATGGAGACCATCTCGGCCGGGACGCCCGCGCGCGCCAGTTCGATCAGGTTTCCCGCGCCGAACTTGCTCCAGATGAGCGGCGGCGAGGGGCAGACGTCGAACACAGCCTGCGGTTTTTCAGCCAGCGCTTCTCGTCCATCAGTAAATATTGATAACATCTCGAGCATGACGTGCAGCGTGTCGTTCGAGAACGCGCCGGTCACGATCGGTTTTCGTGAGTGCAGCAAAATGAGATACAGGCGGTAGAAGTCGCCGATCTCCTTCGGCACTTCGTTACACACCACCGCCGTCGACTGCGCGTCGTATTGCGGCAGCATCTCGGCCACCTTCACCAGCCGTACCAAATCGGCTGTATAGGACGGTTTGTGTTCCAGCGTTTCGGGATCGAGGATGTGGACGCCAGACGAGCCGGGATCAAAGTGGACGGCATTGCCGCCATACGTGACTTTGGGATTTCCCTTGCGGTCATACAGGACGAACTGGCTGGGGACCGTTTCCAGGGCTTTTCGCGCCACCGGTTCGGGGATGCGCACCACCTCGTTGGCTTCGTCCACTTCGCAGCCCGCAGATCCTAGCAGTTCGCGCGCTTCGGCGTACTGCACCTTGATTCC
>CAZLOC010000594.1:0-2433 GCA_964560935.1 uncultured Anaerolineaceae bacterium
ATTCGCCGTTCTCCAGGTAGCGGATGCCGCCGTGCGCCATGTGCGAGGAGGCCGCCGACGCACCGGAACAAAAGTCGGCGCGGTCGATTAACAATACGTCGACACCGTTGAGCGCCAGGTCACGGAATGTTCCCACGCCGTTGATGCCCGCCCCTACGATGAGCACGGAAACATCGGGTTTTTGTTGGAGGCTTGATAGGATTTCAGTCCGGTTCATGTTTATTTATATGTTGTATTATCTCAAAAAGATGGGAAGTGCCCCGCTTTATCGAAAAGATACTATATGTCCTTGATCGCAGCCCGGATCCTGTCAAGGCCTTTTTCGATATTCTCGATCGAATTGGCATATGACAACCGCAGATAGCCCTCGCCATACTTTCCAAAGGAATTACCGGGCAGCAGAGCCACGCCTGCCTTCTCCAGAATCACGTTGGCCAGTTCAGTGGAGTCCATGCCTGTGCCGGTGATATTGGGGAAGACGTAAAAAGCGCCCTGCGGTACCTGGCAGGTGAAGCCAGGGATGGCGTTCAAGCCGTCCACGATCACGCCCCGGCGGCGCTGGTATTCAGTCACCATTACCTCGACCATATCCTGTGGGCCGGTGACTGCTTCCAACCCGGCGAACTGCGTGAAGTGAGCGGTGGAGCCGATGGAGTGGGTCAGCAGCAGGTCCACGCGGGCGGCCAGCTCTCTCGGCATGATGCCGAAGCCCAGCCGCCAGCCGGTCATCGAGTAGGTCTTGGAGAAACCGTCCACGATGATAGTGCGCTCTTTCATACCGGGCAGGCTCGCAATCGACGGCGCTTCCAGGCCGTCGTACACGATGCGCGTATAAATTTCGTCCGACATCACCCAGCAGCCATATCGTTCGGCTTGGGAAGCGATGTGCTCCAGGTCCGCGGGCGGGATGACGCCGCCGGTCGGGTTGGAGGGCGAGTTCAGGATGATGAGCCTGGTCCGCTCGTTGATGAGTTTGTCGAACGCTTCCAGGTCGAACGAGAAGCTGTTCTCTTCTAGCAGCGGGACCGCCACCGGTACGCCACCTGCCACTTTGATCATGGCCTCGTAAGTCGGGAAACCCGGATTGGGATAGATGACCTCGTCGCCCGGCTCGACCAGCGCCAGAGTGGGAAAGAACAGGTTGGGCTTGCCGCCCGGGCTGACCACCACTTCATCGGGATGGACCTCGATCCCGCGCCTGCGACCGGCATCTTCGGCCAGTGCTTCGCGCAGTGACGGCATGCCTGCTGGCGGCGTATAGCGGGTTTTTCCCGCCCGGATGGCCTGTATGCCCGCTTCGCTGACGTTCTCGAAAGTGGCGTAATCCGGCTGGCCGATCTCGAAATGGATGATTTCCTTCCCGGCGGCTTCCAATTGATTGGCGCGCGCCAGTACCTGGTAAGCACCTTCGGGTTCGAGGTGGTGGGTGCGAGTGGCAAATGGCATGGTAGGCTCCTCAAATACGGATTATTTCTGATAATAGCTATTTCTGGTTAAGTATAACCTTTTCTATCTGTCGAACATCTATTTCAACTCAAAATAATCAAAATCGCGCTGTGCCTGCTACCCTATCTCACTGTCCAGCTTAAAAACAAAACAACCTGATAAAGAGATTACCAGGCTGTCTGGATGAGGCGGCCCCGATGGGATACGGGTTCGCACTGCCGGAGGGAGGCCCCTGTCCTATCACGCAACACGGCCTCTCCATCCACTACAGGTGTGCCAGAGATGATGGTTATCCTATTTTCGAATAGTGCGAGCGAGGGCGGTGTACTAAGTACTTCTCATGCCGATACCGGCTATCGGTTCACCACAAGCCGGGCAACTGTCCTTTTCCATTCGATTGAAAATCACGCCAAAACTGTGTCGCCGGATCAGGGCTCGACCGCAACTTGGACAAAAAGTGTCATTCCCTTCAACCGGTATATTGCCAACATAAACGTAGTGCAGTCCTTCCTCACGACCGATTTTTTGCGCCTGTTGCAGCGTTACCAGCGGTGTGGGCGCTATATTCGCCATCTTGTAAGCCGGGAAAAAGCGACTGATATGCCAGGGAGTTTCTGGACCCAACTCTTGGGCCACGAATTGAGCTGCATCCCGTAATTCAGCAGGGTCGTCGTTGATACTAGGAATCACCAGGGTGGTTACCTCAAGCCAAATCCCCCGTTGTTTCATGAATTTCATGTTATCCAAGATAGGTTGCAGACCGGCACCTACATAGCGGTGATAGGTTTTTTCTCTAAAAGCCTTCAGATCTACATTGGCAGCGTCCAGATATGGGTGGAACATCTCCAGCATCTGCTGGCTCATATAGCCATTGGTTACAAAGATGTTGGCTAGGCCAGCCTGGTGGGCCAGCCGGGCTGTATCGTAGGCATACTCAAAGAAGATGGTTGGCTCGGTGTATGTGTATGCGATGCTGCGGCTGCCGGT
>CAZLOC010000595.1:0-2429 GCA_964560935.1 uncultured Anaerolineaceae bacterium
CGAGGTCGAGTGGGAAAAGGCGGCGCGCGGGACAGAACTGGTAGACGGCCGCGGCCTGCCCTACCCCTGGGGCGAACACATCGAACGCAACAACGCCAACTACTATTCTTCCTTCGACCTGTTCGAGAAGGCCTTTGGCAAGCTGGGCAACACCACACCCGTCGGCTTTTTCAACGGACAAACTTACGAAGGCTACGTTACGCTTGACTCTGCTTCGCCCTACGGCTTGTACGACATGGCCGGCAACGTCTGGCAGTGGATGGGCGACGACTATCCCGACCAGCACTACCGCATGCTGCGCGGCGGCAGCTTCTATTCGTATGAAGTGGACCTGCGCGTGTGGAAGAACAACAGCGCCGGGCCAGGTTACTACAGCCCACAGGTCGGTTTCCGCTGCGTGCGGTAAAATTCAGGGATTAGTGATTAGAGAATAGAGATTAGAAAATAGTCACTACTCACCAATCAACTACTTTCTGATTATCTAATCCCTGCTTTAGGAGTAACGTATGAACATCCTCAACGCCAAATTCCGCCTCTACTGGCCACTGACAAAACCTCTGCAATCCGGACTGCTTCTTGCTACTGGCTTGGCCGGTTACATGAGCGCGCGCTGTCCCGTCCTCCACATCGGCACGATCCTGGGACTGGCCGGCAGCCTGTTCCTGGCGATTGCCGGCAGCACGGTGCTCAATATGTGGTGGGACCGCGACATCGACGCAAAAATGAAACGCACCCAGAAGCGCCCTACCTCTTCCGGCTCGGCTCCCGCGGACGAGGTGCTGCGCCTGGGTTTGATCCTATCGGTCATCGGGGTCGGCTGGGCCGTGGCGATGAACCCGCTCTACGGGCTGGTCGTTTTCGCTGGGTTGTTCTTCGACGTTGTTGTTTACAGCATGTGGCTCAAACGCCGTACCTGCTGGGGCATCCTCTGGGGCGGGGTTTCGGGCGCCATGCCGATTTTAGCCGGGCGCGTGCTCGGCCTGGGCGGCTTCGACTGGATCGGTCTCTCCCTGACGCTGGGCGTGCTCTTCTGGATACCGACCCACACCCTGACCTTCAGCATGAAATTCGCAAAGGATTATGAGACCGCCTGCGTGCCCACCTTCCCGTCCACGTACGGGCTGGCCTTTACGCGCGCCACCATCGCGGTTTCGAGCGTGCTGGCGGCGGTCGCCATGGGCGCGGCGGCCTTCGGCATCGGCATGGACTGGGGCTTCTTGCGCCTGCTGGGCGTGCTCACCGCCGGTCTGTTGATGTTAGCCTTTGCCATCACTTTCCGCCCCTCCGAGCAGGTCAACTTCGGCCTGTTCAAATACGCCTCGCTCTACATGCTGGCGGCCATGATCCTGGTCGTGATCGAAGTACTCTAGCGATAAGGTCCTAAAGGTTTTGAAAACCTTTAGGACCTTATCGGGAAACCAATATGAAAATGAAGCCTCTCGACCGTATCCTCCTGCTGCTCACCGGCCTGCTGGCTGCTTACCAGATTGCTGTCGGCATCGACGGACTGGGCTTCTTCACCATCACTGCCTACACTCTCGCGTTCGGCGTACTGCTGGTGGCCGGATTGTTGCTGATTATCCTGGGATTTGGCGTGCTAGACAGCCCAATTGTGGTCATCGTCTCGACCATCATCCCCTTGAGCCTGTCGCTAGGACTGGTCTGGGAACTCCTTGCCTCGTTTCGGACCCCTTACCTGCTCTTTGCCATCCTCGGATTCATAGCGATCATCATTACCCGCTCCACCCCCATGCCTGGCAAGCTACCCACCCTCCTCCTGGCGCTCATCCACGGCGTGGCAGGCATGACGATCTTTCTGCTGCCGATCATCTTCGCAGTCACGGGCCAGGCAAAACCGGGGTTTGCGCTGGTCGGCGTTGGTGGCGCACTGATTGGCGTGGGCGGCCTCCTGCTCTCATTCCTCAAGGCAGGCAAACCTATTCTCTCACGAGAAACAATCCTCAAAGTCCTGCCTGGCCTGCTGTTTTTGATGACGCTTTGCTTTGTCATTGGATTCAGGTACGGATGACCCAACAAATAATATCTTTGTTTTCATACCTCCAATCCCTGCGTGGCGAGATGAAGAAAAGCCGCTTCAAGATCTGGTTGCGCGCCCTCCTATTCGTTCAGTTCTCTGCATTGTTTGGCTTCTATTTCTCCCGCGATATCACCAACGGCCATTTTCGCTGGGAATGGGTTCCCCTCACCTTTGCGCTTTTCATACCTATTGGTTTCTTGATGAGCCGCATCGTCCCCATGCAGGCAGACTTGGAAATCAGGGCCGTCACACTTTCGTTGGACAAAATCTATCTTGTTTTGATCTGGATATTGGTGATTGCCAAACTCATCCTGGGGCACATTCCCTCCCTGGTGTTCCTTGCGGATATCATTATGTGCTCCATATTAGGCATCATGTTTGGGCGGCTGGG
>CAZLOC010000596.1:0-2428 GCA_964560935.1 uncultured Anaerolineaceae bacterium
AGCGCCCAGATCGCAGGCATTAATACTCTCCATGGAACATCCGGGGCAGCGTCACGCCTGGCAGCTGAGGTCACCAGCATTACCACCAGCCCAAAGACCACTGATGCGAACAAAACCAGGGCGGTTTTTATCCGCCGCACCTTGCGCTCGCGCCCGAACTTTACAAGTCCAATCCGTGGCACTGTGACAAAACGTTTGGCCGCCCAAAACGCCAGCATTACCAGAACGAGCAGCCCAATATAAATTCCCATGGCCCAGCCTTCACTCAATCCACTCCCGTCCAACAGACTGCTCGCTCCCATCAAACCCAGGAGCAAGCCCAGATAAATATCCCACAGACCGTCGTCAAAGAATGATCGCCAGGCCTTACGTTCCAACTCTTTTAAGTTTAATTTTTCAGACATGCTGCCCTCCAGGCACTTTGAGACGTAAAATAACTTTGTACCACAAAGTTATTTGTATGTATTATACATCATCTTCACTTCTTGTCAAAGTCATTCAATCTCTAACTATGTAACTCGATAAAAAACCACCCGGGTAACTCCATCTACTCGAGTGCTTTCAGATTTCAAATACCGGAATGCCTAATGATCCGTGCCGTGTGTCTCTCTACACTTTCTCTCCTGCCTCGATGCAGATCAGCAAACGATTTTCAGGTCGGAGGCAGAGGGCAGGCAGCATAATCCGTATAAGCGCAGGGTGGGTTATAAGCCTGATTGAAGTCCACAACAATTTTCCCGTCTTTGGGCATTTCCGCGATAAGGAAACGCCCGCCGATGTACGTGGTGTCGCCGTTTGTCGTGTCCCGGAAATCGAGGTGCATATATTCATCTTCTTGTCTCTCTTTAAGGATGGATTCTTCGTAACTGCTAATATCACTTACCATATATACCAGACTATACCCGATTTTTTCTTCCAAACAAGCTCGTAACGGAAATCTTTTAAAGTTCCCCTAACAATGCTGCAATGTTTTCTCCTAACGCCACATTGTTGTAGCCTCCCTCCATGACGATCAGCGTGGGGAAGCCGAGTTTAGCAATACGAGTTCCTATTTCGTGTATACCGCCTCTGGTTACCTTGAACCTCCCCAGCGGATCGCCCGAATACAGATCCATGCCTGCTGATAAGACCAGATATTCAGGAAAAAAGGTTTGGATCAAATCAATTGTCTCGTCCAGTGTGGACAGGTACCGTTTATCATCGGTCCCGGCAGGGAGGGGGAAATTGCGGTGCAAACCGGACCCTTTGCCTGCTCCCGTTTCATCTGCATATCCGCAGAAAGCGGGGTATTCCGAGTCTGGATCGGCGTGGATGGATATGGTCAGCACATCGCCGCGCCCGTAGAAAATATCCTGTGTGCCGTTTCCGGCATGATAGTCAATATCCAGGATAGCAACTTTCCCCTTTTTGGATAACCAGTCCGCAGCAATGGATGCGTTATTGAAATAACAATATCCGCCACAAAAAGACTTACCCGCGTGATGTCCCGGCGGGCGGCATAATGCAAAGGCGGCGCGTTCGCCCTCAGCAATGGCTTTTGCGCCGCTCAAGGCGCAATTGGCAGAACCCAGCGCGGCCCGGTATGTCCCTTCCATAATGGGCGCAGACAGGTCGAACATGTGGTATCCTGCGCGGCCTAGGAGGGACTTCGGTCTGTGTGACCAGCCTCGGGGTGGGAAAGTAGCGGGCAGGAGAGCGATCTTTTCGTAAGCCGTTTTTTCCTGGGTCCATTCGTTGTAGGCGGTGCGCAAGAAGTCCACATAATCCACATCATGGACAGCTAAAATCGGGGCAAGTCCGAAATCTATGGGGTCGAGAATCTCGGCCCCATCTTGATTCTTCAGCACAGATAGAATGCGTTCCATGCGCTCAGGGCTTTCGAGATAGGGCATTCGTACACCCCCCTCGAACAACTCAAAGGGTGGATTGTGTTGACGGTGGACGTCAGAATAGAAAACTTTCATACGAGCTTCCAACCTGGCTGTTTAGGGTTCTGTAGGTGGCAGTTCATCAGTGGCGATAATACTATCGAAGCCATAATAACTACTTACACAGGTATTCACGTAGAAACGGGGATTATCTGTCATTCTTAATACCCCAGACCATTCATCTTTCACAGCAGGGGCAATGACTTCTTTAGCATTTCCTCCTAGATTGAGAAGTGTATCATGCGTTTTGTCCCAGGATGTCGCAAACTCGATAAATATGTGGCGAGACGCATACAGTTCTTGGCTGACGATGAAGCTAGAAACAATTAACAAAGTAAAAACCAGGAGATAGCTGAATGAATAAAGCAATTCAGGATAAGAACCTTTTTTTCGAGCTATTCGACTCCCCAAGAAGTAGCCACTGAAGACAACCAGCAAGGCCAAAATATACGTGGGGATGATCAGTGTTCGGCCTGGGGGCGCATCAGACATTCCATAGG
>CAZLOC010000597.1:0-2425 GCA_964560935.1 uncultured Anaerolineaceae bacterium
TGGCATCTCAAACCACTTCCTGGCCGTGAGGCGGTTTTGCTGGCGATGCGAACGGCCAGAAGTTCGAGTGACATCACCAGCAACATTTCCCACGTGGAGCTTGATCAGGATCTATATGATCTGCTGCAGGATAAACGCGCGCTTGATCAACTCAGCGCGGCCATGGCTACATACTGGTTTGACCGCGGTCTGTCGGATCTGAATCAGGTGGTAGAACAGGGCAAGCAGATCAGTTCCTACGAGTACAAATTGCGAAATTTGTCGGTCGGCATCGTCAGTGAATCAAGCCCACCTGACTATGTGAGAAGTCCTGCATTCAGGCGCATTGTCACTGATATCTACGATTACCGTTGCGCAGCAACCGGGTTGCGGCTGGTTCTGTCCGATGGCACTGCCATGGTTGAGGCTGCGCATATCCACCCTTTCAGCAATAGCGGTGACGACGATCCGCGAAACGGATTGGCACTCACCCCGGATATGCATTGGGCGATGGACGTTGCGCTGATTGCCCCAGGGCCGGATTACAGGTGGCATATCAGCGAGATGCTCGACAGTCGGATACCAGACCACAGAATTTTTACCGAACTGGAAGGGAAGCCGCTGTTCCTTCCAAAGGAGCAGCGAATGTATCCAAAACGGGAAGCATTGGAATGGCGGCTTGAGCTTCTCTTAAAGTAGTCAAGGAAGAGCGCAGACTAAAAAATTCGCCCCAGTATTGCTTCCGCCGCCCGTTCCGACATCACCATGACCAGCTTCATCGTCGCCCGTGTCATCCCAACGAAAAGCTTCTTCAGCGCCACCTCATACAGCACCTCGAAGTCGATCGCGGTGAATACGATACAGGGCGCAGACTGGTCCTGGTGACGGTGGACTTCAAGAACATTCGAACAGCGACCGATAAATCTAAAACTATGGTTTATGCTCGCAAGTCCCTCCCGGAAGGTCGTCGGCCTTGCCGGTCGTTAACCGCAAATGCTGGGTACGCCCGTTCTGAAACCCTACCTTTATAAAATTGCGGCTTTGACACATCTGTTGTGCATGTAATGGCCAATGCGCCTGAAAAGGCACGCGCCAAGTGCCTCTGTCTCGACATCGAAACCTCCCGGCAGGATCGAATGATTCTTCGGGAGCTGGGCCTATTCAGGCCAGACACGGCAGCCCGCGATCGCATTTCCGGAAAGGCGGCGGATCTTGTCAGCCGCGTTGATCAACTGACTCAAGGTGCAGCATTCGTGCTGGGCCACAATGTCGTGGCCTTCGATCAGCCGGCCCTTGCCCTGCTGTATCCAGGCTTGGCGCTGCATCGACTGCCTCTCGTTGACACCCTGGAACTCTCCCCGGTTGCCTTCCCGCAGAACCCGTATCACCGTCTGGTCAAAGACTACAAACTCTGCACAACGACTAAGAACGATCCGGTCCGTGATGCAGAGCTTGCCTACGAGCTGTTTCTGGAACAGGGCGATGCGTTGCGCAAGCGGGTCGAGGAGCAGCCGGATGAAGCTCTGTGCTTGCACTACCTCCTGGCACCCGAGAATGGCAAGGGGGTAGCCAATTTTTTCGCCACGCTCCGCCGAGCGCTTCGCCCTTCCCTCGAAGAGACCCAGGCTGCTTGGTTAAGAGCGACTGCAGGAAAAGTCTGCCGGGTTGGCCAGAAGCGGGTCATTGAGAATTGCCTCCCGGATGTTGAGTGGCACAAACCGTTGGCGTATGCGTTGGCTTGGCTTCGCGTTGCTGGCGGAAATTCCGTGCTCCCTCCGTGGGTCAATCTGTCTTTCCCAAAGACGAGAGAAGTCATAGCGACGCTTCGTGACGTGCCCTGTACAGACCCGGATTGCGCATGGTGCCGCGAACAGCACAACTTGCTGACTTTGCTCCCTCAATATTTTCCGGGGATCACCAGTTTCAGATCGACACCCAGCACGCCAGATGGCCGATCGTTACAACAAGCAATTGTTGAGAATGGCTTTGCAGGAAGATCGAGCCTGGCGATCCTGCCAACAGGCGGCGGCAAGTCCCTATGCTTCCAATTGCCGGCGCTTGCCCGCTATTACCGGAACGGCAGTCTGACGGTCGTCATCTCACCGCTGCAGTCCTTGATGAAGGATCAGGTCGACAATCTCGAGGCCAGGGGTATCTCGTGCGCGGGCTATCTTAATAGCCTGCTCAACCCACTCGAGCGGCGCATGATGTTGGACAAATTACGGCTGGGCGACATCGGGCTGATCTTTGTTGCACCGGAGCAATTTCGTAGCACTGCATTTGCCAATGCGCTTATGCACCGTGAAGTTGGTGCATGGGTGTTTGATGAGGCGCATTGCTTATCCAAGTGGGGACATGATTTCCGGCCCGATTACCTCTACGTTTCCCGCTTCATCAAGAACCGGCAGAAAGACAAGCCTTCGCCGGTTTTTGGCTTCACGGCCAC
>CAZLOC010000598.1:0-2420 GCA_964560935.1 uncultured Anaerolineaceae bacterium
CAGCGATTCTGTGACAAAACGGCGAACTTCCTCAAGCACTCCGCAAACAGGTGCCACCCGATCCCAAACGCCAGCAGTATCAGGCCGATCAGCGTGAGGCCGACGCTCAGCATGCGGCCTTCGGAGCTGGCGAAAAATGTTTCATGCAGCATCGTCACAGCGGTGAGAACACCAACTCAGGTACTACAACTTCCCAGGTATCACAGCGCGACATGTTTTGATATTCCACAGCAGAGTCTTCTCGCCGCCAAACGATGATCGAGGCAACGCGACCCGATAAAAACTGAGTCCCCGATGGTTTTATGAATTTCTCTTTCGACATTCGCCCAACGCTCTTTCCATTGGTATCAGTGAGTTCCCAGTACTTCTCACTTTCACGAAGTAGCAATGGCGCACCCGCCGTCAGATTTGCAATTGTTTGATGGACTGCATTGTTCGGTGCGTAGCGTCCTGCAAAGCCCAAATCCACCATCTTCAAAGTTGGCTGCACATAGCGATGTGCAAGTTCAGGCGGTGGATCCCGTAAATCGGCTGTTGTCCGATTCAGGATATCTGCATCATCCGACAAGATATCCAGTAGCTTGTTTTCTCTACCGGCCATGCGCGCTAATGTCAGCGACTGGCGAGCACGCGTCATCGCAACATAGTAGAGCCGCCGAGGTGCATCGGGGTCTTCACCCTTACTTGACTGATCCCAGCCGCCGTCGAGGACAACCACATGAGAAAACTCAAGCCCCTTGGCACGATGGGCTGTGAGCAACATCAGCCCAGTTTGGCGGCGGCGAACCTCCCGACCCCATTCGGCAAGCCAGTTCAGAAAATGATCCCGGGGAAGTTCGGCCTCACCCGTTTCGACAGCATATTCCTCCACTGCCTCCCTCAGCAGTGACCACCACGGCCCCTCGGCCTGTCCATCTAGCCAATTCCTGATTGCTCCAGAATCAACAAGCTTGATTTCATTGTTACGTAACCACGTCACCAATGCCTGCGTCTCTCGCAAACGCCAGAATTGTGCTGTCTCTTCGTCCGCCATTTGCACCGGGATCTGGTGCAGCTCGCAATAGCCGCGCAGGGGTTCAAGATATTTCCATTCCCGGGCGATGATGGCTGCCTCGGCCCAATCCCAGGCAGGATCAAGCCCAGCAAGTCGTTCCAATTCGGCCATTACCACCATGGCCTGTGTCATGGGGTTATCCCCTGCGGGCAATATTTGTACGCGCCCCTTGGAAACAGGGTCGAGCGCTTGCCAAGCCCCGCCCGCGTGTTCCTTTGAGCGGGCATGATCAATTGAAATGGGATGACCCGCCTTCATGCGGTTGGCAGCCGGATCGATTACCCGGTTGGCCGCCTCGATGATGTGGCGTGTAGAGCGGTAGTTCTCCGTCAGAAAGGCTGGTTTAGCGGCGTAATCCGCTTCAAAGCGCCGAATGAATTCCACGGATGCGCCGCTAAAGGCATAGATATTCTGGTCATCATCACCGACGGCAAAGAGCGTGAGCTTGCCATCAGCATCCGCCAGGGTGCGCCCCGCCAGAGCCGAGATCAGTTCGTATTGATCCGGCCCGATATCCTGATATTCGTCTACCAAAATCCAGCGGAAACCGGCCAGCAAACGATCGCGTTGCTCATCAGCCTCTTCGGGAGGCAATCCGTCGCCTTTCAACAGTGCAACCGCTTCCTGCATGATCTCCTTGAAGGTGTCGCCATTCACCAGATTGGCACGCCCCGCCAAGCTGGCACCCACCAAGCGCATGGCAAATGCATGACAGGTCAGTACGGTGACACCGCGAGCATCATCACCAATCAAATCCTTTAGGCGTCGCCGTATTTCAACCGCCGCGTGCCGGTTGTAGGCAAGTGCCAAGATGCCGTGTGGATTTTCGCGCCGGGCACGAACAAGGTAGGCAATGCGATGCACCAGCACACGGGTCTTGCCTGATCCAGGGCCTGCCAACACCAACACGTTGGTCTGCTCGCGGTCGTCGGCGACGATTCGCTGCTGGATAGGATTGTTCAGCGATTCGACAATTGCTCGCCATGATGCCGGCGTAGTCTGTTGCGCCAGCTCCTTTGCACGTCCAGGTAACCAGCGTTTGATGAACGCGTCACGGTCCATGCTGAAATAACTCATCGCCAAGTGCAGCGCGTCTGTCATGGACTTGAGGCCCAGTTGGGCGTATTCCGCCATAACGTGGATCTGGATAACCTGTTCGGCATAGTGCAGGACGAGTTGCATGAAATCCGTCTTGGCAAATCCGCGTTTTTCCTGTTCCAGCCTGATTGTCATCGCCGGACGGAAAACAGCGAGACCTTTGTTTAGCCTGATTACGTCCTGTTCGTGCAGCCACAGCAGCGCCAGATCCAACAGTTTGGCCGGTTCTTTTATTTCGGCCATCAATATCTGATCGGCTTCAATAGCA
>CAZLOC010000599.1:0-2419 GCA_964560935.1 uncultured Anaerolineaceae bacterium
ACGAATGTTCTAATTATAACATCTCTCGCTGCTCTGTCCAGCTCAGAATTAATGCAATATACTGAATTGCAACTATAACCATGATTGTCAACTAGCCTGGTGATGGCATTAATTATTAAGTGTTGATCAAACGAATTTTGTAATTAGATGATGTCCTATAGACGCTTAAGTAGTTTGCGGAAAGTGCTTTAACATAGCGTCACTGCGAGCGTAGATAAGCAGTTCCCTGGTAAAGGGTAGATTGCTTTACTCCTCCGGGGTTCGCAATGACACGTTTTTAAAGGACTTTTCAACTTCTACTTAGCTATGTGGTGCTACATCCATCTTCAACAAATCCACGTTCTGGATATTTATTATCTAATGTGCAACACCTTTGGTGCTAGGCCGAAACCAGACCATCGAGGTCAAGCGGCGGACGGCCAAACAACAAATTCAAGAAAACACAGACGGTATGGGCCAGGATTTTGCGGATCAGACGGTGTTGGAAATGCCACAGATCATGAACTCGAATCTGGTCGACTTCAAATCGCTCAGTCAAATGAGAGCCGACGGTTTCGACAAACTTTCTGACATACTTGCAGAATTTGAGCAAGGGTTTAGGCAAATCGGTTTGCATGTTTTTTCGAACAGGAGTGACCACGATAATGCCATGTCGTTCAGACAAGAAAGCATGGCGATAGGCATCAATGAAACCTTTATCTGCTGACACAAGACCTTCAAACCCTTCGAGGAGCGTATCGAGTGAATTGATATCATGCGGTCGAGCAGCTAACAGCGGATAATGTGTGATCATACCCAACCGAGAGATGCGTAAGTCGAGTTTGAAGCCATAATAGTGCAAATCTTTGGCTGGACAGTACCCAAAATCGGCCTCCTGCGCAAAACAACGATCTTGCCTGGCCCTGGTAATAACACAAACAGGCAAGGGCAGCGTGTCAATCACCTGGACAGGATCATTTACCTGACCACTGATGGACACCAATCGCTTTTGGATCGCCGCTTTGACCTACCAGAGGTTAGCAGCCTGACGGACAAATAAGGAGCGATCAGTCAGTTTTGGAAAGAAGTGCAAATAATGCGTGTGAAAGTAGGCAAAAATGTCTTTATCGCAATTCATCTTGAAATACTCGCCACAGATCTCCATCGTGATCACTTCTTCATCTGTCAGGGCTGGCGCAAAACCGCCTCGGCGTAAACTGTACTTTTTTCGAATGGCTTGATAATGTTCACAGACCACAAGATAGACTGCAATGATAAAATCGTCTCGATCCATTGGTGCGCTCCTTATGAATAGGGGTTTGGCTAACACTATTCTACAAGGCTTTTGACCAGTGGATCTCCTGCTTATAAAAAGAGTTATTAGCACACACTTCCAAAACAGGATAACAATTTGACAAAAAAGTATTCCATCCAGATGGAGGACGACCAGGTTGTAGCGGTGGAGGTCGATGGAATCCAATACGATGACCCCGGTCAAATCCCCGACGCGCAGGATCGCGAAAAGATTCTGGAACTCATCTCCAAGTCAACCGATGAGGATTTCGACCGGGAATTCGAAGAAGAATTTCGTGAACTGGAACGCCAGTCTGCCGGAGCGCCGAAGATCATCATCTCGGTCTTCCTGGGCGTTGCGCTCCTCATGCTGGTGATCGCCCTCATTTCGACGGTCAGCACGATACGCGCGCTCTCCCGGGAGGCCAACGCGCCCGGCCGGGTGGTGGACATGACCGTGCGCCAGTCCCGTGATAGCGAAACGCAAGTCGTCAATGAATATTACTATCCGGTGGTCGAGTTCGATCTGCCAGATGGGACTCGCAAACGAGTCCAGCTATCGGAAGGAAGCTGGCCGCCGGAATATGAGATCGGCCAGCCGGTCACCGTCCTGTACGACCCGGCGCATCCGCTCGATGCACGTATCAAATCCCTTTCGAGCACGCTGCTGATGTGGATCCTGCCGGGGATCACGGGCATCGTGGGGATTGTCTTTCTGGGTGTCACGTTACTTGTGTGGCGATTCTTTGGGTCGGACTCGGCGGAATAGAAAAATGGCTTTATTTGGCGCAGGTCTCCCAACCGCGCTTAATTCAAAAGGTCTCCATCGTTCGATGGAGACCTTCGGTCTTTAAGTGCCACGGTCTGGAGACCGCGGCACAGCATCTTAATCTATTTTATCCCTCAAACACCCAGGCATCCACTGCGCGCGTCCAGTCCACCAATTCTTCCGGCTTGAACCACAAGACAACTTCCTTTTCGCCGTTCTCGACCGTGTCCGAAGCGTGGGTCAGGTTGCGGCCCACTTCCAGCGCAAAGTCGTGGCGCAAAGAGCCGGGCGCAGCCTCGGTCGGGCGGGTGGCGCCCATCGTCTGGCGGATGGCGGCCACCGCATTGGGACCCTCCCAGACCATCGCCATCACCGGCG
>CAZLOC010000600.1:0-2412 GCA_964560935.1 uncultured Anaerolineaceae bacterium
TAATCCGTTCTCAGAGGCACAGTTCAAAACTTTGAAATACCGACCCGATTATCCTGACCGCTTCGGCTGTCAGCAGGATGCCCGCACCTGGGCAGCAGAGTTCTTCCGCTGGTACAACTACCAACATCACCACACGGCCCTCGGGCTTCTGACTCCGGCCGATGTGCATTTTGGACGAGCCCAGAGAATTTTGGATCAACGTCAGTTGGTTCTCCAGGCCGCTTACCAGAAGAACCCGGAGCGATTTGTGAAAGGAGTATCCATCCCGAACCAGCTACCCTCCGCTGTTTGGATCAATCCGCCCAAAACTACGATCCGAACAGAGGAGTCAATTCTCTCGTCGTCGTAGTGGTTGAAAGGAGTGGTTTCCAGCTACAATTACTCAGCCAATCTGTAACTACTCAGCGAGCGGTGTGATGAAACTTGGCAGAAACGGAGTACCAGCAAAAGCAAGCCTCAAAGCGGCCAGCGCCTGGACGCCATTTTTGCGAGCCGTGGAAAGGTACCCCCGAATGGCGCAGAAATTCTGTGCACCCGCAGTCGAGCGAAAACCGCCAGAGACCTTCTGCTTGACTTTCATCATGCGTAAATCCCGTTCGGCCTGATTGTTGTCAAATGGCACCTTAAAATCATACATAAAAGCCAGGACAGCCTCTTTGTGTTCTCGCAATCGTACTAGCAGGTTGCGCGCCGGGCTTTGTTTCAGGCGTCCGCGCTGCCCTGGTTTGCGGCGGTTCTTTTTCGACGGTGGGTTGGCTCGCAACCCTTTCTTCACCAACTCATCATAAGCTTGACTGAATGCGTTGGCTTGTCTAACACTCAAGGCCGTTTCCGTTTTGCGCTGGACGGTTTCCACTTTTGCTTTGATCTTCAAGAGCAATTTGAGCAAGTCTTGCACCCATTTTTGTGGATACCTCTCCAAGAGGAAAAGCAGGGTGCGCAAATGGTGAGCATTACACAAGGCATGTTCTACTTCATACTGGAAATAGGAAGCCAGGTCATCATGAACAGCGCGTCCTTGGAAACGAGGCAAGATATTGATTTCGTTGATTGCCGCACTGCCTCGCTTGGGGTGCATGGCGTAATAGGTCAAGAGCGATGTGCTGGCAGTATGCAGCCAATGCAAAACGCCATTGACTACCATGCCCGTCTCGTCAAAATGAGCGACCTTTTCCTGCTCCACCAAATGTTCTTTGACGGCTTGGTTGGATATCTCCACCTTTTGAGCCGCTTCGGCACAGGCAGTCACAATCGTTCCTTCGGATAGACGATGATTGTAGAATTCATCCAACAGGTCACAGGTTCGCTCCAGCGGCAGATGCTGTTCGGTGTTCAGATAAACCATCTGGGCCTTGATTTCTGGGCCATATTGCACGGCATGGCTGACTTCATGCGGAAAGGTTGCATGGGTCTCTTTTCCACAACGGGCACAGCTCTTGATTTCGGCACGATGTTCCGTGACTTGCATCTGCACTTGCGGCAAATCGAACACTTGCCGTTTTTCATGCCCGATCGCTTTTCGCCGTTGTAACGATTGACCACAGTGCCGACATTCGTGCACACGATGGACTTTGATCAAGTCTGGCTTTTCGACGGCTTTCAACGTCTCACCCGGATGCCCCCTCTGACCTCCACTTTTGCGCCTGGATCGTTTTCGCAAACTTTTCGGGCGGGGTGCTCCTTGATCGTATCCGTCGCTGGACGGCGGCTTCCCGCTGTTGCGGCTGTTCTTTGCGAGTTGGTCTTCCAAGTTTTGAATGCGCTCTGCCAACTTGCCAAGCGTCTCGAAGAAAAGCTTGATGACAGCTTCTTCGCCTTCACGAAAAGCCGCTCGTACTTCTGCTTCGCTTGGCAATCGCAGCGGTTCCATGACCAATATTGTGCTCGGCTTTTATGTTTTTGACAATGTTAAAGTTCATTCCTGTCAGGTCTTCAATGCCTGAGTAGTTACATAAATTTTTCTTTTTGGCTGGTTAGTATAAAAAAGTACTTCTCTCAAGTTGAGAGAAGTACATGAAGCCTACCTATTTCGCTTGGAAAACTTAGGAAGAGTCTTTCTCATTCCCCTCTTCATCTGATTCTGTTTCACTTTCAGAGGCAAGAAGTTTGCGAAGCTGTTCGAACGTTTCTGGCTTTGTTTCCTCTGCCAGCCGTTCCTGGATCTTGATCTGATCCTGCACTGCCTGGAATACTTCCTGCCGAAGGATGGTCACCTCACGCGGGGCAGTGATCCCGATCTTGACATGTTCCCCTTCAATTGCCAGGATCGTCAAAACGATCGAATCACCAATAACAATGCTCTCGTCCACTTTTCGGGCTAATACCAACATATCGACATACTCCACTGATCTGTTTTTCTGAGGCGCACCCTGATTGTAAACGCTACCTTAGATAATCGAACAGGCTAAGCGC
>CAZLOC010000601.1:0-2407 GCA_964560935.1 uncultured Anaerolineaceae bacterium
TGCTCAGATCGATATCCAAAACTTTTTCAGACCAACCAGCCATAGCTTCTCCTTATTTCCCCTCTCCTGATAGGAGAGGGGTTAGGGGTGAGGTTCCGCCCGCGGTCGGCGGGAAAATGGCAATGATGTCCTGTTCCCTGACAGGAGTTTTCAAATCGACAAAGTTATGTCCATTCAGCGTGACAATGACATGGGGACCGATCTCACCATTCTCGATCTCATCATTCTTTATAGGACTTACGCAAAACTGAGGAATTGACGGCAGGTAATGAAGCCATTATCGTTATGGAATGAGACCCAGAAAAGAACGAGTAACAAGATTAGATTATTGCCAATATTTGCTGGTGAGTCAGATCAATTATACGCTCACGAACTATGCAGAACACACCGAGCAATTTAGCCATGACATGGCAAACCGGTATCTGGCTGGCGATGAAGTCCGTCCCAAATTGGTTTGGGAGAACGTCGGAACCCAAGTTATCCAAACGCCATACGGATTTCTGGTTTTTGACGACACCGTGCTTGACAAGAATTTTTCTCGTAAGATGGAACTGGTCAGAAGCCAGTATAGCGGAAATGCACATGATGTCATCAAAGGGATTGGCGTAGTGACTTGTGTGTATGTCAATCCGCAAATTGATCAGTTCTGGATCATTGATTATCGCATCTATGATCCAGACGGCGATGGCAAGACAAAATTAGACCATGTTCAGGAGATGTTGTTGAATTGTGTCTATCAAAAACAACTCGATTTCTGGGCGATTTTGATGGATACCTGGTACGCGACCAAAGAAATCATGCTGCAAATCGAAAAATTCGATAAAATCTACTACTGCCCACTTAAAGATAATCGACAGGTTGACGATTCTGGCGGAGCAAGACCGTATCAACGAGTTGACAGTCTGACTTGGAACGAAGTCGAGCAACAACAAGGCAAGATCATCAAAGTCAAAGGCTTTCCTGCTGAACATAAGGTGAAGGTTTTCCGGGTCGTGCTTTCTACCAAGCGCACGGACTATGTTGTAACCAACGAGATGGCTCAAAATAACGTGGAAGTTGTCCATGATGTGTGCGGCTTCCGCTGGAAAGTTGAGGAGTTTCACCGCGAGACGAAGCAGTTGACTGGCATTGAAGGAAATCAGTGCCGCAAAGCCAGACTGATCAGAAACCACATTGGCTGCGCTATTCTTGTTTGGGTGCGTCTCAAACATGTGGCTGTTGAAACTGGTAAAACGATCTACCGTGTAAAACACGACCTTCTGGATGACTATTTGCGCCAACAACTCAAAGCGCCTTCTGTTCAGATGTGTCTTGCGTAAGTCCTACTTTAGAATCATCTCGCCAACCAATGGCTTCTACCAGCCAATTCGTTCACCACCGCCCGGATCGTTGCTCCCGTTATCGACAGTTCCTTCGCTCCCGCCTGCTTTCGCAGGTTGGCATATAACTTGACAACTGGCATCTTTCTATTTCCGTAAGGCGAGGTAACGACTGTACGCCTCGTCCCAGGGGAAGCGGTTCTTCGGTCGATAGGCTATCACATCGAATGAACATCGCACCAGGTCTCTTCCTTCCTGTAAAGAGGTAAGATCACCCAAAGCAATCGCCTGGAGCAGAATATTGCCAATGGCTGCCGCTTCTACCGGTCCGGCGATCACCTCGCAGCCTGTTGCATCTGCGGTGAACTGGTTAAGCAGCCAGTTGCGTGAACCGCCACCGATAACATGGATGATCGGCAAACGTTTACCAGAAAGCTCGCAAAGCTTTTCCGTTCCCCAGCGATATTCGAGCGCCAGACTTTCGAGAATACAACGCACGATCTCGCCGTCCGTTTGTGGGACCGGCTGCCCGGTCTCACGGCAAAACGTCTGAATGCATGTCACCATGTTTGCAGGGGCAAGAAAACGATTATCATCCACAAAAACGAGGGATTGGAACGCGGGCGCCTCACTCGCGAGATTCGTCAGGTCATCGTACGAATACTTCCTTCCGGCTTTCACCCATTGGCGGCGGCACTCCTGCAACAGCCACATTCCCATGATGTTCCTGAGAAAGCAGGTTGTGTCGCACACCCCGCCTTCGTTGGTCAGGTCGTAGCTAAGACTGTTCGCGTTAATAATCGGCCGATCAGACTCGATGCCAATCAAGGACCAGGTTCCGGAGCTGATATAAATGAAATCGGTTTCATCGGCAGGGATAGCTGCTACTGCGGAAGCCGTATCGTGACACCCGACTGCGATCACAGGAATACGTTCGCAAGAGGCCTCTTCCGCAACGGAGGGGCGTAAGCGATCAAGCACTGTCCCTGGCTGGACGATGGGTTGAAAAATAGAATGGGGAATATCAAGCGCAGCAAGAAGCTCAAAAGCCCAGCGCTTCTCACGCGGGTTGTAGCATTGTGTGGTGG
>CAZLOC010000602.1:0-2407 GCA_964560935.1 uncultured Anaerolineaceae bacterium
AAATGTACACCTCACTCTTGAACTTGGTGTGCGGCGTGATGCTGCCGGGTTTGGCCACCACCTGGCCGCGCTCCACGTCGTCGCGCTTGGTGCCGCGCAGCAGCACCCCGATGTTATCACCCGCCAGCCCCTGATCGAGGGTTTTACGAAACATCTCCACCCCGGTGCAGACCGTCTTGGTGGTGGGCCGAAAACCCACAATCTCCACTTCCTCACCCACCTTGATCACACCGCGTTCCGCCCGACCGGTCACCACCGTCCCGCGACCGCTGATGGAAAACACATCCTCGATCGGCATCAAAAACGGCTTGTCAATGTCTCGCACCGGCTCCGGAATGTACTGATCGATCGCATCCATCAACTCAAAAATACACGCCGCCTCGGCACTGTCCACATTGTCGGTCTCCAGAGCCTTCAGCGCCGAACCGCGAATGATGGGAATGTCATCACCCGGAAAACCATACTTGCTGACCAACTCGCGCAGCTCCAGCTCCACCAGCTCGATCAGCTCGGGATCATCCACCATGTCCACCTTGTTCAAAAACACCAGTATGTAGGGAACCCCCACCTGGCGCGCCAGCAAAATGTGCTCCCGGGTCTGCGGCATCGGCCCGTCATCGGCCGCCACCACCAAAATCGCCCCGTCCATCTGCGCCGCCCCGGTGATCATGTTCTTGATGTAATCGGCGTGACCCGGACAGTCCACATGAGCATAATGGCGCCGCTCCGTTTCATATTCCACATGCGCCGTGGCAATGGTGATGCCGCGCTCGCGCTCCTCCGGCGCCTTGTCAATCTGATCAAACGGCACAAACTCAGCCTTCCCCCGCTTCGACAACTGCTTGGTAATCGCCGCCGTCAAGGTCGTCTTGCCATGATCAATGTGACCTATCGTCCCCACATTCACATGCGGCTTGGTCCGCTCAAACTTCTTCTTCGCCATCGCGATTCCTCCTCGCAAAAATGCGAAACGGGTGCTTTTTTGCCAGCCTCAAGGTCAACAATCGTTCTTTTAGGTTCCTATCCAAGCATTCGATTACCGGAGACTGGCCGCTTCACCTCAGCGACTTCGCTGGCGCAAAGCAGGCAGACTTTTACCATCGGTAATGTGCGAAGGCCTTGTTGGCCTCCGCCATGCGATGGGTATCTTCCCGTTTCTTAACGGCTGCCCCGCGGTTTTGCGCTGCATCCTGCAACTCCCCGGCAAGTTTTTGGACCATGGTTTTCTCGGACCTTTGCTTGGCATAGGAGATGAGCCAGCGCATGGCCAATGCATTGCGGCGATCCAGCCGGACTTCGACCGGAACCTGGTAGGTCGAACCGCCTACCCGCCTGGATTTAACCTCAATGATCGGCCTGACGTTATCGAGCGCCTTATGGAACAAATCCAGGGGGTCTTGCTTGGAGCGTTGCTCAACCAAGTCCAATGCGCCATAAAGAATGCGTTCTGCCAAGCTTTTCTTGCCGCGGCGCATCACCTTGTTGATGAACTTCGCAACCAATTTGCTGTTATGTTTCGGATCTGGCAGAATATCCCGCTTTGCAACTTCTCGTCTTCTTGGCATCGGTTTCCTCGACCTTGCAGGTGAAGCAAAATCAAAACGTCAATCAACCACCGGGAGGCAGTGGTCTGAAGGACGGCTGGTCAGCCATTGGCTGCCTATTTCGGCCTTTTTGCACCGTATTTGGAACGACCCTGTTTCCGGTCAGCCACACCCAACGCATCCAGAGTGCCGCGAATGATGTGGTAACGAACGCCCGGCAAATCCTTAACTCGGCCACCGCGGATCAGCACGACCGAGTGCTCTTGAAGGTTGTGGCCGACCCCGGGTATGTAGGAGGTCACCTCAATACCATTGGTCAGACGAACGCGTGCAATCTTGCGCAACGCCGAGTTGGGCTTCTTGGGTGTGGTGGTGTAAACACGCACGCAGACGCCGCGTTTTTGGGGACATCCCTGAAGCGCAGGCGTATTCGACTTCTTTCTCGTCTGTTCTCTTCCTTTTCGGACCAGCTGGTTTATAGTCGGCATTGCACCTTTTCCCCGCTTTGCTCTCTCAGCATCTGTGAATCGTTAGTTAACTGTCCAAAGGGTCAGGCAGCCTTAATTTGAAAATCCCGTCTTTCTACAAAAAAAATATCGCATTGTCAAGATGTTTAAGGCCGCAATCGAAAAAACCCCTCCTTCAAACTCCCATTTCCATAAAGTTCTTGCTTGCAGTTACTTCCTTATCTCGCGATAATTCTTCAGACCGGAGCCGGCAGGAATGAGACGTCCCATGATGACATTTTCCTTGAGCCCATTAAGGAAATCCACTTTGCCGGCAGCCGCAGCCTCGGTCAGTACCTTGGTCGTTTCCTGGAAGGACGCAGCGGAAATGAAACTGTCAGTGCTGAGCGACGCTTT
>CAZLOC010000603.1:0-2405 GCA_964560935.1 uncultured Anaerolineaceae bacterium
CCCGCCAATTGCGCGAAGTAAGCCGAACCGCCTATATGGATATGAAACGGAGTGAGTATCTGCGTCAGCAGACCACGCAATAAGGTGTATTGCAGAACGCCATCGTGCAGCGTGGTAAATGCCAGACCCCCTTACCAAAGACAGGGGATCTGAGACGACGACTGGTCAATCCGGGGAAGAGCGGGCTCGATGTTGAACGGGTTTAATCTGCGGAGACATCGGCCAAATCGATGCCGAAACCCAACTCATGCATTATGACAAGACCCTCCCTCAATAAACGGAAAGGAAACGTAATGAATTTACTCAGCGCAATCATCCTGGTGGCATTGTTTCTGCTGGCGGTTTTCACCCTGGCCAACTGGGCGGTTCTCACCGCGCCAACCGCGCTGTCATTCGTGGCGTTCGAGATCGAGGGCCCGCTGGGTGTCATCCTGCTTGGCGTCACGCTGGTTCTGGTGGCGCTTTTTGTCCTCTATGCCCTGATGCTGCGCACGAACATGTTGATGGAGTCGCGCCGCCACAATCAGGAACTGCAGACGCAACGAAAGCTTGCGGAAAGCGCCGAAACCTCGCGCATCGATGCACTGCGCACGCAGATCGAGCAGGAGTTTGCGCAATTGCGCGGGGTGATCGACATGCGCATGGACACAGTGGCGCAGTCGACGAAGCAATCCCTCGACGAGGCCACCAATAGCCTGGCCGCCCTGGTCGGCGAGATGGACGACAAGATAGACCGGGCGCTTGCGAGGAACAGCCATTAAGATTCGAAACGCCCTGCAGGAGGCCACGGTTTCAGGGTGGCCAGGCGGTCAATCCATGGCGGGGTTGCGTCCCGTGGCCGGATAAGTCCGCGCCGGCCCCGATCTGCAATCGGGGGCGTGTTGCTGATCCAGTTCGATCCGGCCAGGCACGCCCCGGGAGGGCGTTGGCATTCAGTCCAGAGTGAGTGTGAAGCGGGCCATGACAACGATCGCGACGCGCTTTCGAAGAGGATCAAAGCTCACAGCCAGTATTCCCAGTGCAGCGTGGAAAAGGTCTGGTCTCCTTACACAAAGACAGGGGATCGGAGAGGATGACGACTGATCCACTCAGCGACAAGAAAGATAAATTTAGTCATCCGGAGAAGGTGGTGACCGGCGGTTGCCGACGCGAAGCTGAAGTAAAGGCGGATTATGGCGAACGTCTTTTGTTCGGTGCGGGTTCAACCGTTCACATTTCTAAACGCATCCGCTCAGCGACTGGAAATATCAAAACCGCGGTCTGTTTCCGGCTTCGATGCACTGGTCGGAGCGCGTTAGGCCATCACACGTTCGGCTGATTGAGACGGTGACCCCACCCTTAAGATACGTCAGCGGCCGATACGTATGCTATCCATCGATCCCAACACGCCGAAAACCTGCAGCAGCCATATCACGACAACAATGACGACGACGATATTCAGGATGTTTTTGATCTTTCGATCCATGGGTATGTAGGTATTGACGAGCCAAAGCAGCACGCCAACCACGATCAGGACGATGACCAAGTTAATCAGAGGCATACGGATTCTCCTGTGAGAGCATTAAATTTCCAAGGGCAGCGATCGAATAGTCTCTACCGAAATTAGCCCAAAACAACTGGACCACTAACTTAGCTTATAGGCCAGTTTTCCATTATGGCCATTAAATTGCATGGGGCTCATGTGGCTTTTCACCTTTTGGACATTGCTCTTTTCAGAGTGTCCATCAAACGTGGGGAAGATCAAACCCGTAAGCTCAGGACTGCCGGGCCTGTCCGATTTGCCCGTGCGTCTGCAATCAGGAGAAGCGCACTTCCGATCACAACCCAAAACTGCCTGATGCCAAATGAAAGTACTTTGTCCACTCACTGAGTACAAAGCAGCCAGTCAGAGAAATCTGTCATTCGTCGGCAAAGCGGCGTTTCAATCGGGCAATCCGGCGTGAATAACGCCAGATTGCCCGATTAAGCCATCGTCAGCGTGCGGGTTCTGCCACGAATATTTCGACGCGGCGGTTCTTCGCACGGCCTTCTAGCGTATTGTTGTCCGCGATCGGTTCGTGCGAACCGCGACCATTGATGGCGACACGACTTGCCGCTACCCCGCGGTCAACGAGGTAATCGCGCGTCGAGGCGGCGCGATTGACCGAAAGCGGATCATTGGCCGCATCCGTGCCGGTGCTGTCTGTGTGGCCGATGATGGTCACCGTCGTCACCGGGTTTTGATTCAGGGTGGTGGCGAAGCGATCGAGAATCGGACGCAGGTTCGATTTGATCTCGTAGCGATTGGTGTCGAAGGAGACATCGCTCGGGATATCCAGCTTGAGCTGGTTATCGGCGGTCTGGCTGACGCTCACGCCGGTTCCCTGGGTGGCTTGCTCCATCGCCACCTTCTGTTCCTCCATGTG
>CAZLOC010000604.1:0-2403 GCA_964560935.1 uncultured Anaerolineaceae bacterium
GTTTGTCCCAAGTGCGGTCACAAAGAACCGCATGTAGCTGGTCAGCGTTGCCTTGACCGAGCCTGCCCCAAATGCGGGACGAAGATGATCCGTGAGTGACAACAAAGGAGAATACAAAATGGGAAGCAAAGGTAAGCAAATCGTCGGTCTGGATGTGGCAGAACTTCTGGTAGATCTCAACCGCTTGTACGCAGATGAATGGCTAGCCGCTTATGCCTACAACTATATGAGCCAGGTGGTTACCGGGCGGCCAGCCGCCAAACAATTGGCGGCACTACTCTTGGACACGTCGAAAGACGAATTAGAGCACCAGCAGGAGTTGGCTGAGCGTATAGCCTCGCTAGGCGGAAAGCCAGTGGCCGATGTAAGCAAGCTGGTTGAAACCAGTAATGATGGATACCCGACTCCGCCAGCCAACGAGAAGGATTTTGAGGCGATTGTTCGGACCGTGATCAAGGCTGAGCACGGCGCAATTGAAGCCTACAACCAACTGGCTCAAAAATTACATGGTAAGGACCCAATCACATACAACTTGATAATACATATCCTCAGCGAAGAAGTTGAGCACGAGGATGAATTTGAGAATCTACTGAGTTGAGCCATGAAGATTATCCTGACGGCTACTTCCCCGAATTTTGACTCTGAAATTGAACCGCGCTTCGGGCGAAGTTGGCACGCAGGCGGCTCAGTACATCGCCAGGCAGGGCGCACAGGCTGCCCTTAGCGGTGATTTTGGTCCGAATGCCTACTATGCCCTGAACGCGGCTGGCATCGCCATGTATCTTTTGGGCGCTAGCCAAACGGTGTGAGAGGCAAAAGAGAGCGTGCCTGATGAGAATCTTTCGAGGCCTTGGATCCTTCTGTTTCACTCTGATCATCTATGTTGGCCTGCCTCTCCTCGGTTGGGGACTGGATAATCTGTCTGGTTTCTTCGGCGTCCCCCAAATATTTGGCTATTCCATATCTATAACCATATTTGGGTTGGTATACGGCTATCAAATGATCAAGCACCCGGAAGGCCTGCGCGGGGGAAAGGGTCAGGATGCCAAATTTGTCTCACGGCAGAGAACTGTGCGTATTCTCGTGACAGGCATGTTGCTGGGCGCGCTGGTTTTTGTGCCTTTAGCGGATCGCCGCGGCATTGGCGTCATGGAAAACAGCCACATCGTGCGCTGGCTGGGGCTCGTTCTTGCGATTTTGGGAATGGGAGTGATCTTCTGGTCGGGATTGACGTTGGGAAGATTGTACAGTCCCGAAGTGACTATCCAAAAGAATCACCGCCTGATCACCGATGGACCGTATCGCTCCATTCGCCACCCCCGCTATCTGGACGGCATGCTTCAGGGAATCGGCCTGTCCCTGCTCTTTCGTTCCTGGATCGGGATCGTTCTGACTTTCCTATTCATCGTCATTGTATCGTTTCGAATTAAGGACGAGGAGGCTTTGATGGGTAGAGAGTTTGGAGAGGAGTGGGAATCCTATTGCAAAAAGTCGTGGCGGTTGATTCCCGGGATATTTTGAACTGAGGGTTAGCCGTGAAGCAATCGAGATTTTTCGGTGGAATCCTTGTCGTCAGCGCTCTGATTGTCGCGCAGTACGTTCTGGCCTTTTTCATCTATAAGCTGCCAGGGCTGCCTGCGCTTCAATGGATAGGCTGGGGTATCTGGGTACTTTCGGCGATTTTTGGCATTGCACCTATCTTTATCTTGCGACGTAGGGGAGGTGTATCAAAGGGAAAAAGCTATGTGGAGACGACGCACCTGGTTGATACCAGCTTGTATGCCATCGTCCGCCACCCCCAATACCTTGCTGGAATCCTGTTCAATGTGTCAATGATGTTGCTCGCCCAGCATTGGCTGGTAGTTCTGTTGGGCCTCATTTCCGCAGTGCTGATCTATGCGGATATTCAGGCTGCTGATCGGGAAGGCATCGAAAAATTCGGTGATGAGTACCGCAGGTACATGCAACGCGTGCCCCAGGTGAATTTCCTGCTGGGGGGCGTGCGTCTCCTGCGAAGGAAGAAGGGATCGTCAGATGACAAAGCGCAGAATTGAAACCAGGGCTTCCCAGACAGCAGGCTATACTTGCTTTTCGCGCGCCTGCGCCACACGTGAGCCAGACCCGCGCCTGCGGGGACCCGATACCCTAGCGGAGGTCATCCTTCCGCTGGGAGCCAAGTTTATGCTCAATGTTGCGCCTGTGCGCAAATTCCTGATGCGTAAGATGTTCCCGCCGGGGATCTACGAGTACGTCATCGCCCGGACGAAGTTGATGGACGCGGCCTTTCTCAAAGCGCTTGAGGCGGGTTTCCCCCAGATCGTCCTGCTGGGAGCCGGTTTCGACACCCGGGCGCTGCGCTTCGCCAACCACAACCACGGCACGAAAATTTTCGAACTCGACGTT
>CAZLOC010000605.1:0-2398 GCA_964560935.1 uncultured Anaerolineaceae bacterium
CAGTTGCTGTTCTTCAGCCCCGCGTTCGTGATGATGATCCTTACCCCCCTGCTCTTCTTGATGACGGGCGCGTTCGCGCTGGGCTTCGCGAAGAAGGGATAAACTTTTTCGTCACCGGGTGGGCTGGCAATTGAACTGCCAGCCCAATCCTGTAAGAGAATTTGACATTTGGCAAAGACCCCTGACCCGGCTTGTGATAGGATGTACAAAAGAAACACAATCGGGCCAGTGGCTTGGTATCATCTTTTATTTGGAGGTATATGGGTATGCAGGCACTCACAAAGCGGTTGGATTACCTCTTCCGCTCCACGCGTGGGCTAACCCTGGTTGGCATCGCGGTGGTTTCGATCATCACAGCCATCTGGGGTACGCTCTCCGGTCCGATGGTGGAATGGGGCGTGAAGGACATCACGGTGGGCATGTTGAGCATGAAACTGGTGGAAGCGGAGCGTGAGGGGCGTATTATCATGCTCTACCACACGATTGCAATGACCATCATCGCCATCGAGGTCTACTTTATGACCGAGATGCTGCCCATGAAGCGCCACGAGCAGGTCATCATCAACGGCACCATCACGGTCGGCTACCTGACGGCAGTCATCTTCGGCCTGTTGTTTGCGTATTGGGGGCATAATTTCATATTCCACGGTCTTTTCCTGGTCGGGCAATCGCTGGTCTTTTTTGCGGGTATCCTGTTAGTGATGGCGCTCTGGCCCTGGAAGAAAGAATACCGCCTTCCTGCCGATTCACCTTACACGCATACCAAAAGCGGCCTCGATATGGAGCGTCTGGCCTTCTTCGTGATGGCAGTCGCTACGCTGGTTTCCGCCACCTTTGGGGCCGTGACCGGCTCTTTCTGGGGTAACGGTCATGAAACCTTCCTGGGCGAAGACCTGATCCGCAACCCGCACAAAACCTACCTGCAAAAAGCCATCATCGGCCACCTGCACATCATGCTGACTCTTGTTGCCGTTACCATAACGCTCATCGTTGGACGCTGGATGAAATTCAAGGGCATCCTGCAAAAAATCGCCATGCCGTTGATGGTGATTGGCATCATCGGTACCACGACCGGCGCACTCTCGGTGGTCTGGCTGGAATGGGCGCATACCATCATTTACGTTGGCTCGACGTTCATCATGCTGGCGGCGCTGATGTATGTCATCTACGCCTGGGATACGCTTATCAAGGAAGGCACTGCCGGGATCAAGAAACCAAACTTCTTCCAGAAAATGGGCGCATTGCTGAAAGACCCACTCAAATTCGGACCCGGCTGGCAGATGGTCTTCATGAACTTCACCGTCAGCGGTGTAGGCATCTTCATGGCGGCCAAACTGGACGAAATCTTCCGCGTCTGGCCGCACCGCGAGGAGCGCATTACCCTGACCGGTCACTGGCATATCCTGGCGGCGCTGGTTGCCACCATCGTCCTGATGTACTTTGCCGACCTCTCCGGCTTGAAAGGCAAAGTCCGTAATTGGTTTGGCTGGCTGCTCATCATTCTGTCTGATGTTGCCTTTGGCTCCGCGACGATCTTTTCGATGAAGCGCCTGTTCGTAGATGAGATCAACCAGCAAAGCATGGTGAATACCCTCATGTTATTGATTGACCTGGGGCTGGGCATTATTCTGGTTGCGCTGGCCATGTTCTTGATCTGGAGGTTGTATGACCTATTCCAAGCAAAAGGGCACTGGGCTGGAGAATTTGTATCCGAAAGGAAGAAAAACGCCGAAGCCGAACTTGCAGAACAAAAACGCAAACTGGAAGAATTGAATGCCATCCTGAAGGAGGTGTCAGAATGAAACGGACGCTGTTCCTCTTGACACTGCTCGCGCTGGCGATCCCTTCATGCACGCCTGCCCCCAGTATTGGCGCCATCACGCCTCCTTACGTAGACACCGGGATCGATCCCGAAGCCTGGGCGCTGGTCCCTGCCGGGGAGTTTCCCTACGGCCAGCATGACCACATGACCCTGGTGGATTACGATTACGAAATGATGGTTACCAACGTGACCAACGAGCAATACGCCCGCTTCCTGAACGCAGCCCTGGCTGATGGAACACTCAGCATGGGCGAGGTGGAAGTGGAAGCCGGGGAACAGGTTTGGACGGAGACAGGCATCTACGGCTACCATCCCGGCGATCCTTTCGACGGTTACAAACACGAGGAAGAGATCAAGGCCGGGGACAAGCTCTTTATGCCCACGCAGGCCGAGGGTCTGCGTTTGAGCGAGGCGGGCGGGGAGTTCTCATCCATCCCCGAGTATGCCAACCATCCCATGACCATGGTGACCTGGTTCGGCGCGAATGCATATTGTGAATACTACAGCTGGCGCCTGCCGAGCGAGGTCGAGTGGGAAAAGGCGGCGCGCGGGACAGAACTGGTAGACGGCCGCGGC
>CAZLOC010000606.1:0-2369 GCA_964560935.1 uncultured Anaerolineaceae bacterium
CCTGCCGCCGCAGGATCAGCAAGCCTACAAAGCTCTCTCGGTGACCCCCCGTTGGATCCAAACCGCCCTGGACGAAGCCCGGGGGATGGCAGAGGGCGGGGCGCAGGCCAGGGCCGTGACAACGTTGGGCTCATTGCCCTTAATCGTTCTATCGCGCGGCAAAGATCTGGATGCGGACTCAGCCGCCTCGCAGGCACGCTATCTCCAGTTATCGTCCAACAGCCAGCAGCTCTTCGCAGAAGAAAGCGGCCACAGTATTGAGCTGGAGCAACCGGAGGCCGCCATAGCAGCAATCCTGAAAATGGTAGAGTTGGTTCGGCAGGCGAACCAAAAATAGATTTAAGGAACGGAGTAATAAGATAAAAAAACTCATAAGTGTAAAATTCGCTGGCAATCTGTTGCTTATTTCTTTTGGGTTATTGGCAATTTTTGATATTCTGATCTTATTTAATCTTGTGCCTTCCAATATAGTATGGGGTGGACAGATAAAAGAACCGGCAAACAATTTGATCGTTCTCGAATTGATCGCTTTAGTTGTGACTTTCATTTTTGCGATTATTATTGCCGCAAAACTGGAGTACATCAAAGCAAGTAGATTTAAAAAGTCAGTAAACCTTGGCGTTTGGTTAATTTTCGCATTCCTCATCTTAAACACCCTGGGAAACCTGGCATCAGGTGTATCTTTCGAAAACCTGATATTTGCACCGATTACACTGGTATTGGCATTTTGTGCGTTGAGATTGGCAATTGAAAAATAAGCAGAAAAAGTCGCCGGGCAACAAGCCTTTAAAATAATTTTGTTAAGGAAAAGTAGGCATAACTATGGTGAAGAATAACCAAGGTGACCAGATGCGGGAAGAATTTTCATGAAAGCAATTGTGTGGACAAAATACGGAGCACCGGACGGGCTTCAGCTCAGAGAGGTGGCAAAACCCACCCCAAAGGACAATGAAGTCCTGATAAGGGTTCGTGCGACAACCGTAACAGCCGGGGACTGTGAGATGCGGAGCCTAAAACTCCAGAAAATACTCCGTCTCCCATTGCGTATCTACATGGGTTTCAGAAAACCAAGAGATATCGTACTGGGTCAGGAGCTGGCCGGGGAAATTGAATCGGTTGGCAAAGATGCCAGGCTGTTCAAGGAGGGTGACCAGGTTTTTGCAGCGACCGGTTTTGGTTTTGGCGCTTACGCCGAGTACAAATGCCTGCCTGAAGACGGGGTGATGGCAAAAAAACCAGCCAATATGACCTATGAGGAAGCCGCTGCCGTTCCCACCGCGGGACTGGAGGCTTTGCATTTTCTTCGAAAAGCAAATATCCAAAACGGAGAAAAGATTTTGATTATCGGCGCCGGTGGAAGCATCGGTACTTTTACGGTACAACTTGCCAAATACTTTGGGGCGGAGGTGACAGGCGTGGACCGCGCGGAGAAATTGGACATGCTGCGATCGATTGGTGCAGACCATGTCATCGACTACACCAAAGAGGATTTCACCCAAGGAGCAGGGTCCTATGATGTAATTTTTAAGGTGATGGGCAACAGCTCTTTTTCAGGTTGTATCAATTCATTGAAACAAAATGGTCGATATCTGATCGGGAATCCCGGTCTGACCGACATCGTTCGAGGGCGATGGACATCGATGAGAACCAGCAAGAAAGTAATCATGGGGGCAGCCATCCAACAGAATAAAGATTTAGAGTTCCTCAAAGAGCTGATCGAAGCGGGGAAGATCAAAGCGGTGATTGATCGGTGTTATCCGTTGGAACAGACCCCCGAGGCACACAGGTACGTTGATAGCGGGCAGAAAATCGGAAATGTTGCCATTACTGTGAAAAATCCGTTGGAAGAGACTGGTGGTAATTCACCGGCAACACCGGTTTCGCCTTAGAAGTGGGAAAAAAACCTGGAGGTTGCGCCAGCTCACAGGCGATGAAACGATCAACAGGTTTCAGCAGACGCAGGCTACAGCTTAACCGGCAGCTGGCAGCATGAGTTCAAGATTGTGAGATCTGATTTTCTACGGGATTTAATCGCTCAGCAAAGATGTAACGCGCGGCAGGGTAACCCAGAGTCACCCGCCCGCCTTCCAGCCCGACGGTCAGGGTCTGGTTGAAGGGCAGGACTTCGAGCACCTCCACTTCCACCCCCGGCAAAACCTTTTTCTCGATCAGGAAATTCAGCAGCTCAGTGTTCTCCTCGGCGAACTCGTGTATGCGGCGGATGGTCACCCGGTCACCGGAGGCGAGGCCGGTGAGAGGGACCCAGCCGCAGACCACATGCTCGTAACCCGGCAGGGGATTGCCATGCGGGCAGACCTGCGGGTCGCCGAGTACATCGCGCAGGTTCTGCTCGAGGGCAGGTGAGATGG
>CAZLOC010000607.1:0-2369 GCA_964560935.1 uncultured Anaerolineaceae bacterium
GCGGCATATCGTGTTGACCGAGCGTTTTATCGATGCTGGAAATATAGACGATGAGAGGATGTCGGCTAAACCTGGCCCGAAATCTACTTATAAGGCCGCGACCCAAAGCGGAAGTTCGGTTGGCGTGCGGCAAACGTCTCTTGTTCGGCCATTGCGGCCGGTGGCGTCGCCTCAGCTGAATGTCCGGTGTCGCGCAGGTTGCCGACGTTTAGGGATTACGCTGCCGAATGGCTGCTTTCGTAAGCAGCGAAGGACGGCACCCGACCCTCAACAGCCTGTTGTAGCTTGCTGCTTCAATGCCCGAAATGGAGCGGAAGCAGGCTCTCCAGGTCAGCCTGGAAAATGGAGCCATTGCCCAGCCTGTGCAAGAATGTTGGCTACAATCACGCAATAATGAGGCCTCGTGGGGGTATATATATGATGCGTTTTGTTCAAGGAGAAAGCCGAACTTAAGGCACATTGCCCCTTTCTTGGTCCCTGAAGATTCAGTCAATGGATCGATACCAGCTTTGAAACTTAGGGATTAAGAAGGCTCTGTCGGAGTTACGTGTTGCGCCATCCGCAAAGCCGCGCCGTTGCTGGATTCTTGGTTATTACCTTAAACGCAAGAATGGAGCGGGTTTGCGATGTCTCCGACCGTTTCTCAACATGCAATTCAGACAGAACCATTAAGAATGATAGCGATAAAAAAACAAGTTCATGACGTAGTGCTGGCAGTCTTGATTGGCGTTCTAGCTGCATGCTCGACAACCGTTGAACGTGTAACTGATCCATCTAAAGTGCAAGATTTCGCTTTCCTGCAATCGGGCGTTACCTCGAGCAAGGAAGTAGAAGCTCGTCTTGGTCAGCCCCTCAACGTGTATGAAGGGGGCCGCATAGCAACCTATATTTTCGAAACGGTTGGGGGGAAATACAGACCCACTGCCGATCGCTCAGCGCCCTATCACCTCGTTCTAGTTTTTCGAGTGGATGGTGTGCTGGAGAGGTGGAGTCTGGTTGATACAGGAATGTAGTAATGAATAACTTATCCAGGACAAAGACAGTGGCACAGGCAAGCCGCTTGGTACTTGCTGGCGGGTTGGTTCTTTTGTTTTTTCCCTTAAGTGGCTGCTTGCCGATCCCGTATGGCCCCATCGCCTATAAAAGGATCACGGAGGAATCCATTCAAGCCATACATTCCAAGACATCCACACGAGCTGATGTTCTATTGATGCTTGCCGACCCGACGGTTCGCGGTGAGCATGACAGCTACTTTAGTTATGATTGGGCCCAGGGACATGGGGGTGTAGTGTTAGTGTTTGCGGGTGGATACGGTGCTGGAGGGGCTGCGATTGCCGTTGGCGCAAGCAGCTGCAATAGTCTGGTTGTCAAGTTCACTCCAGATGGCCACGTAGATAAGGTAAAACAGTTCTTGGGCAAATCAAAATCTGTAGCTGGTATTGGCGTGGAGACGGATCCACCGGGGAGGAGCGGCAAGTGTGGCGACCCGGAAATGCAGGAAGCAATCGATGCTTGGTTAAGCGAAAACACCAATGGCACATAGGCCTTATCGATGGTTTGAAACTTTGATCAAGGTGGCTACCCTCGTTTTCCTTTTGTTAATCTATGGCTGTGCAGCTCAATCTGCCTTGAAAGGCGAGCCTGGCCTAGATATAACATCCGTGAAACCGGGCCTTTCCCAAGCACAAGTGGAAGCAATCGTTGGAAGAACAACGGATCGAGAATGGACAACGCCTCTGGGGGTGCGCTACCGGATTTATACATACTCTGCGGGTGTACCTCCAAGTGTTTACAATGCCATAGGCAACCTTGCGGCTGAAATCGCTACGCTGGGTTTAATGAACCTCTATGCAGCAGCTACGACGGGCGACGGCAACGTAGAATATATGGATAAAGAGTATGTCTTCCGTGAGCTGGCTGTTTCCTATGACAGGAATGACAGGGTGATCGGTGTATTCGACGGAATTGATTCAAAGACTCAGTTGCCCGCAGACGGGCGAATGCCCGCGAAGTGAACATGGGGCCATGCCTGAATAAACGAGGCTTGTTAAAAGAAAAGAATGGGACAAAAAACGGCTCTCACGTGCCGTCACCGAATGGCCGCACCTAGTCGATTCTGTTGAGAACTCCTGCGAACTCTGGACCGCCGTGTCCTCCGAAAAGGTCAGCCCTTCAGAATTGCCCACGTTCACCGATCGCTAATGCGTTGATGGTTTGAAGACCCCAAAACTCGGCCGCAAAGCACTGCCAAAGAGTTTTTCAACAGAGTCAATCTAGAGCCGACCCTGGCTCCGAATACCCGAATGGCCGGAGTTGGCCGGGAGCACCAGTTCACGCATGGCGCCAGAAAGCGGTCGTTGGAAGAATGA
>CAZLOC010000608.1:0-2368 GCA_964560935.1 uncultured Anaerolineaceae bacterium
CGCGGCCACTGCCAATGTCGGATATTTGGTTGCGGCCCCGGGCCGCGCTAGGAAGTATTGCCTCCCATTCTTGCAGGCCGCCGTCTATTCCGCTCCCTGGAGGCGCTCCGTCCCGCTCCTGATAAGGGGGCATTATGTCGCCTTCGGCCGTCTCTTCTTGCCAATGTTTCAGAATCGCCGTAATTGTACTAAGAGATCGTGGGGTCTGAATAGGGCTTTTGACCCCCTGTGACGCAGCACCTTCCCGGGTGCTTAACCGTTTTGGGGGAGACAATCCGGGCCATTTATCCCGAGTGCCAGGTTTACTGGTCGTCCAAAGGGGTCAAATCCAGGATCGGATATCAGACATCTCGCCCGGGGACCATGTTGTAGGCTTCCTCTGGATTCAGCTTCTTTCGAATTCCTGCTTCCAAAGCCTCTAATCTAGGATGAGCGCGTTCCGGCAGGTTTTTTCGAAACCGCTCGACTGCTTCCAGCCATCGAGTCCAAGGCTACGAGAACCCTATATTTTGAAAAATACTTGTTGCTCTGATCATTATCTGAGTGTATATATACACTCAGATGAACGTTGAACCCAAAGGCGTTATCGCCAACCAATTGCGGCTGCAGAAACGCCGGCTGCTCTCCGGCCTGGAGATCCCTCCCGACGGCTTGCCCGGATCACTTGCGCTGACGCACCGCCGATGTGGCAAGCCAACCTGTCACTGCGCTGGAGATAAAAGCAAGGGGCATCCGGTGTGGTCTCTCACCTTCATGGTCCAAGGCAAAAAAAGGGTCGAACGGATTCCGGACGAATGGATTGAGTCCGTGCGGAAGCGAGTCAAAGCTGGACGGAAGTTCAAGGAAGCGGTGGCGGAGATCTTCGCCGCCAATGCTCAGCTGCTGGCTTTATGGCGGAAGGAACGAAGTCGTTGAGCAGGTGGTGATTCGCAGTGCATCACGCGATCTGGTTTTTACGCGCGTCCTTTCAACCTCGCGAGTTTTTGGGAGGACGGGGCAAGGAAGGGCTCATGCACAGGACTCCCCATGGCACGTCGAAATCGCTCCGCGCAGATTGCCCCGGCAGCCCCCAGTCGACCACAACTTCAAATACAGGCATCGCAGTTCATGCTCATCGAACGGGAGGTGGAAGACGAGTTTCGGTCCAAGATCTTGGAGGTCATACAGAGCAAGGTCGACGCCCTGGCAGATTCTATAGAAGCGGACGCGCCGAAATGCGGGTGTGGCCGGATGATGTGTTTTCATGATGAACGCCCGGTGTCCTGGATCTCACGATTTGGCCGCGTGCATGCACGGGCGCGCCGGTATCGCTGCCGGCCGTGTAAGCGGCAATTCCGTCCACTGTTGGATCTGCTGGGCGTAGAACCGGGACGAATCAGCGGCTCGCTGGCGCGCCTATTGGCGCTGCTGGCTGCGGTGGGCCCGTATGAGTTATCGGCACGATTGGCTTGGTTGCTTCTCGGGGTCGAGGTCAGCGCAATGGGCATCTGGCGAGTAGTTCAGCGACTGGGAGGCGCTGCCGCGCAATATAGCGAAGACCTCAGCGCCTATCATGCCGACAGCCGCAGCGAAACAATCGCCGTTGGGCCAGTCCCAGATGCGGTTGTCCTGGGGGTCGATGGCTGCAATCTTGGGATGCAGGTGCGTAAGCATCGCCGGTCGCGTAAGACAGCCGATGAACCATTGTCCCCTTTGCCGCCAGTAGAGGATGGACGGTTTCGGGAAGTGAAGACCGGAGTGTTGCTTTTGCCAGCCGAACGATTGGAGCCATGTCCCGGACGCCGCTCCGTCGTGCGTCGGTTCTTGGTAACGTGCCTGGGAGATGCGGATGAGATCTACAATCGCGTATGGGCGCAACTACAGGAACTTGGGTGGCTTGGCACGAAAACGGTCGTGGTCATCGTTGGCGACGGAGCCGAGTGGATCTGGAACCGGGCGGATATGTTTTCGTCGCGCTGCGAAATCCTGGACTTCTGGCACGCGATCGAGCACGCCTGGGAGTTCGCCCGTCTGCGCTATGGCGAGGGCTCCAAACAGGCAGACCGCTGGGCACATCAAATTGCGCAGCAGCTGCGAGCTGGTAAAATCGATCAGGTGATTGCTCACCTGAAGCGCCTCAATCCGACCACTACGGAAGTTCGTAAGAAACTCGACGATCTGATTCGCTACTACACCGAAAACGCGCAGCGCATGCACTATGACGAGTACATTCGTTTAGGCTACGGTATTGGAAGCGGCGCGGTCGAGAGCGCCCATAAGCAAGTCGTTCACGCACGGCTCCGTCAGGCAGGAATGCGCTGGTCCGAGATGGGCGCACGTAGCCTGCTGGCCTTGCGCCTGCTGTTGCTCAACGATGATTGGAAGCTTC
>CAZLOC010000609.1:0-2364 GCA_964560935.1 uncultured Anaerolineaceae bacterium
CAATAAAGCCGCCCTTGGCCACTTCGTAGGCCATGATCTGGTTGAAGGTGGCGGTGTGCAGGTCGGCAGCCTGCTTGGTCATGACCAGTTTACGGATCACTTCCGGCGGCGCGATGATCCAGGCCAGACGAATGCCCGGTGCGAGCAGCTTCGAAAACGTGCTCATGTAGATGACGTTGCCGGTATAAGTCCCGCCATTGGGGCCACGCATCTGGCTGTCAAGCTGCACCACAGAGGGTAGATGTTCACCTTCATAGCGCAACTGTCCGTAGGGGTCGTCTTCTACGATGGGGACGCCGTATTTGTCGGCCAGTTCCACCAGTTTTTTGCGGCGTTCCAGGCTGAGGGTCGAGCCGGACGGGTTCTGGAAATTGGGCAGGATGTAGATGAATTTGGGGCCAACGCGCAAGGCTTGTTCCAGTTCATCCACGATCATGCCATGTTCGTCCGAAGGAACGGAGACATACTGTGCGCCGTAGGCGTTCCAGGCCTGTAACGCGCCCAGATAGGTGGGCGATTCGACCACGATGAAGTCACCACGGTTGATAAACAACCGCCCGATGAAGTCCAGCCCTTGCTGTGAGCCAGAGGTAATTATGATGTTGTCTGGCGAGACTTCGACCGAAAAACGGGCGTTGTGGCGGGCGATCATTTCCCGCAATGGGAGATGACCCTCGGTGGTGCTGTACTGTAAGGCCAATGCCCCCTGCTGTTCCAGGACAGTGTTGCAAGCCTCTTGAATTTTTTGGACCGGAAAGACTTCCGGCGCCGGCAGACCTCCGCCAAAGGATATGATGTCGGGCTGCTCGGTCAGTCTGAGCAATTCGCGGATGACGGAACTGCCCATGCGGGATGTTCTGTGTGCGTAGCGGTATTCCCAGGGTGTGGTATGGTGCATTCTTACTCCTTAGAATGGGGTTGTCACTCCCTAACGGGACAATGTGCGAGGAGGCCAAAGGCCGACGCGGCAGTCTCAAGCTAACCGGAGATTGCCACGCCCCGCTTCCCTTTTGGGAAAAATGACGCGGGGCTCGCAATGACATTGCTTATATGGAACTAAAAAGGCCTGACAGGTATGTGTGTACCCGTCAGGCCTGCTGTGTCAAGGCATGAGAAGGATAATAAGGAATAGACCTAATATCACACTCATGGCAATCTTATATTACCTGTTTTTGAATTTCTGTGCAACTGACAGATTTGACAAGTTTTTGTGATGGTTGTCAGTTTTTGCGAATACCTTGTCATTCTGAACAACCGAAAGGAGTGAAGAATCCCCGCGCATCGCGCGGGAGACTCTTCACTTCGCTCAGAGTGACATATATCTTTTACTCCCCATACACAAACAAATCACCAAGCGATTCACGGTGAAAGTTGTGCTCGATGGCGCCTGCAAAAGCGGGCGCTACCGAAAGGATCGTAAGCTTGGGGTGCTGCTGCTCCGGTGGGGTGTAGACCGTGTCTGTCGTGACGATTTCACTGATCTGTGGGACAGCAGCCAACCGGTCCAGGCCGCCGCGGGTGAAAACACCGTGAGTACACATGACCAGGATGTCCTCTACGCCCTCATCCACCAGTACACGGCTGAGTTCCAGGATCGAGCCGCCGGTGGCGATCTCGTCATCGTAGACCAGCGCCTTTTTGTGTCCGCGGACGGTGCTGCCAACCAGCCCGCTGATGCGCACTTCGCTGTCGGAGACCCGTTCCTTGTTCCCGGCAGCGACGGGCAGGTTCAGGCTTTGGGCGAAGCGCGCGGCGGACTTGGCCTGTCCCATATCGGGCGAGACAATGATCGTGTCGCCCAGGTCGCGTCCGGCCAAATATTCCTTGAAGACCGGACGGCTGCTGAGATGGTCGGTGGGCAGGTCGAAGAAGCCGTGCACCTGCGGGGAGTGCAGCATCATGGTCATGACGTGGGTGGCGCCAGCGGTCTTGAGCAGGTTGGCGGCAAGCCGGGCGGTGATGGAGATGCGCGGAGCGTCCTTTTTATCAGAACGGGCGAAGGAGAAGTAGGAGATGATGGCGTGTGCTTCGGAGGCAGCGGCGCTGCGGGCGATATCGAGCATCATCAGCAGTTCGACCAGGTGGTCGTTGACCGGCTGCGAGAGTGACTGCACGATGAAGACCTTGCGGTAGCGCACACTAGCGCCCAACTGCACGTACAGGTTGTCGTTGCTAAAACGCGAGATGTGCGTCTCTTCAAGTGGGACACCCAACCGTTTGGCGATGTTGCCCGCCAATTGCGGATTGGAACTACCGCTAAAAAAACGTACTTCGGAGGGGTCAATAGATGGGTTGTTCATGATTGTTTCCTAAGACCTGTTTTCTATAAGCGCGCATGACGCGCTCAGTAATAAAGCCAAACTT
>CAZLOC010000610.1:0-2349 GCA_964560935.1 uncultured Anaerolineaceae bacterium
TAAAGGCTTGCGATGGCAATCGACTTCCAGCAAATCTACACCAAGATCAAAGAGATCGGCATCGGCGCGCGCGAACGCAGGGAACGCATCGAGAACCTGCGAAAACACGCACGTACTTTGTTGGAAGAGAATTCCGACGAACTGGACTATCTGCGGAAAATCGTGGAACGCGTTAAAGAAGCCGACCCTAACATCCGCTGCGCTTCCCCGTTAAATGAATCTCTCGCTTCGCACGTGCCCACGCCTGCCTCCGTTAAAGAAGCCACGCTCATCGCCGCAGATGGTTCCCAGATCAACCCCGACAGGCACGCTTCCATCCAGTTTTGTCTGATCAATGTCGGCGCCATCGTGATGCGGATGCAATCCGGCAAGTCACCCGAAATCCACACCAACAGCGAACTGCTCTACGGCGACGAACTGGAGACCAAATACGGCACCATGACCGATGGCATGGTCGCCCTGAAACGTGACCTGCGCGAGCGCAGCATGCTGGACGAACTCTCCAAAGGGATCAAGGGCTCGGTGGTCACCTTCACAGACGGGCCCATCGAACTCTGGGGCGCAAAAGATGGCGAAGAGGCCGAGTCGTATCACGAATCATTGAACAACTACCTTTCGGTCCTATCCCGCCTGCAAGAGCGCGGCGTCATCACCGCCGGCTACGTGGACAAACCCGCCGCAGACCTGGTCGTGCGCCTGCTGGAGCTGGTCGAGGCGCAAAAAGACCAGCCGGGCAATTTTCGAGATTATCATCCCCTGCGCGGTGTCTCCGACCGCTGGCTGTACGGCGAAAAATCCAATCCCCTGCTTGGCCCCGGAGAACGCTCGGCTGTGTTCGCCATCCAATCCAAATCGGAGAAATACTACAAGGGCGTGCTGGGGCTACATTTCTTCTACCTCAACGTCGGCACGCAGGGACATCCCTGGCCGGTGCGCGTGGAAATCCCCAAATGGGTGGTCGATAACCCCGAAAAGCTCAATCTCTTGCATGCCGTCCTTGTAGACCAGTGCCGCATGATGGGCAGCAAGCCTTATCCGTACCTGCTGCACCGCGCGCATGAAATTGCAGTGGTCAAACACGAAGAGAAATACCAGGTCGAGCAAATGCTGACCCAGGAACTGCGCCGCCAGGATGAAGAGCTGGATGAAGGTTCGAATAAGCAATCGGCGAAGGATTTGAAGGGAAGAACGAGAATGTGACCCCAGGCCCCCTCCCGGCCTTCCCCAAATCCGCGTTGAATACTTGGAATGATTATTCAGACTTTACTTGCGGATTTGGGGGAGGTGCCCGAAGGGCGGTGGGGGCAGGGTAAAGGAGAACTTATGACCCAAATCGAAATCGGACGCTTACTCCGCGCAGGCACGACCGGCTTCATCGCCGGCTGCCGCGTCTCGCAATTGACCGTCCCGGCTTTTGGCGCGATCGTCCGCGCCCCGCTGGGTGACGGCTACCAGGTCTACGGCCTGATCCACGACATCCACATCGATGATGACGGGCTGGTGCGCCAACTGGTCACCGCCGACAATGTCAGCGACGAGGTCATGCGCGACAACCGCGAGCGTCGCATCGTGCCGGTAGAAATGTCCGTGCTGGCGGTGGGCTACGAGCAGGACGGCAGGATCTTCCACCTGCTGCCACCCCGTCCGCCGCTGAGTTTGGATGTAATTTACCAGTGCGATAACGACGATCTGGCGCGTTTTACGTCTGTGGGACGGTTCGGGTATTTCCGTCATATTTTGCGGGCGCAGGATATTCCGATTGGGGAAGTATTGGCGGCGCACTTGCAGCAGACCGAGAAAGCGCACGGCAAGGACAGCGCGGCCTGGAAGGAAAGCGCGGTCAAGGAATTGATCACCCTGCTGCGCGACGATTACCCGACTTTGATGTCTGTGTTGGGTGCGCTCGGAGAGGTAGTCTAAACACTAAGACACAAAGACTCCGAGACACGAATTTAAAAACTTTGTGACTTCGTGCCTTCGTGTCTTCGTGGTAAGGAGAACTCATGGCTGAAAATAATCCGATTGGCTATATTGTCGGCGGTGGACTGAAAGAAAACTTCCGCGTGCGGCTGACCGTCCCGGCGCAGGAGGTGCAGGAGGGCGCGTTCGTGGTCATCGAGAGCGATGCCTGGCAATATTACGGCCTGGTCACGGATTTGATGCTCGGTGCGACCGACCCGCGCTTTGCGGACGAGCAGTCCGAGGCGCGGCTGCCACTAAACATCGCCAAAGCCTTGCACGGGCAGACGCTCTACACCAACCTGGAAGTGCTGCCCGCGTTGATGCTGGAACGTGGCCCGGAGCCGGGTTCAGCGGAATACGACAGGTGGATTGAGTCGCTCGGGGAAC
>CAZLOC010000611.1:0-2346 GCA_964560935.1 uncultured Anaerolineaceae bacterium
CTTTATCGTATAAGCGGCATCTCCCTGTTGTAAAAGCCCGTACCCACGAGCTCGGCAGAACCGTCGCCGCAATCGAGGTATTCCGCAAACCCGTAGTCCAGTTCCAAATGCTGTGTTCCTGCCTCGCACGTTCCTGCCATTATCACTTTCTCGGCACTCCCGTACTGATCGAAAACCCGACACCTAAATCTGGACTCTATTACCGTCTTCTGATGTGTTGTCAAAGTCTCAGAGGATGTGACAATTCCCCTTAAACTCTGGCCCTTATAGTGTCGCGACAAATTCTCCAGCGAACTCGCCAAGAAACTTATCGATGACGGATACGTCTGAATCACCACGGGATCGAAACTCTCGAGCGCCCGGATATAGTTTTCAGCGTTCACCGCAGACAGGTGGTAGGAGGATAGCATCAGCATATTCACCGGACGATTTAGCCGCCAGAACGGTGGCTCTCGTTGCTGTACCGGTGCCACCATGTCTCCTCGAAACCATGCTCGCCGTTGTCCACGCTGCAACCCTGCCCACACCAGGTGTCGCCGAACAAAGGCGTGTTCCCGGATGATCGCTTCCAAATCCTGGTAGATCGCAAGTGGCGTTCCCGAGGTACCGCTCGTACTGACGCGAAATCGTGGACGGCGAAGATTTTCTGCGACGAAAGCACCCGGATCCGCCAAAATATCTTGCTTTGTAATAATTGGAAGTAGTTTCAGGTCATTTTTTCCCCGAAAATCCCGAGCGTCCCAACCTTCACGACGAAACAAATCGCGGTAATACCTGACGTTCTGAACGGCGTGCTGGACGATCGCCACCAAGCGAGCGTCCTGCAGAGATTGCAGAGCTTCCTTGTCAAGCCACTGAGTATCAAGAATTTCAGAAAGAACACGGTCAAACCTGCGATTCTCTCTAAGCGCGAGTTGTATCCGTTCTCGCACTGCAATCATGGCTTCTTGCGCCCACAAAGGGCTGTGGATGTAATAGGCGCTGCTAAACACGCTTCACTTCGATCGTCTTTTGGATTGTGGAAACGGTCCCAGCGTAAATGGCAACTGGTTTCCGTTGTTCCAGGTCAGACCACAACTTGCAAATCAATCTCTTCCGAGTGACGCCTCGCATCGGTCCAATTACTGCCCTTGGGAAGTCCGGGTTTTTGAATCGGGTTGTCCCCGCATAGCAATAGAATCCTGTGGTACCGCCCCGAGAGCTCTATAAAGTGCCTCAATTTGTGGAAGCACACTGGCCGGGCTGAAAAAAGCTGCGACTTTCATTTTTGCCGCCAGCCCCATTCTGCTCCGCAAGTCTGAGTCTTGTAACAATTGCGAAATACGATTGACGAGACTGTTGATATCACCAGGCGACACTAAGAAACCTTCCACACCGTCCTCAATGGCATCAGGTATACCCCCAACGGCGGTTGTGACGACGGGCATGCCTGCTTCCATTGCTTCAAGCACACTTATGGGCAGGCCCTCGGCATAACTGGGAAGCCCGTAAATGGTTCCTTCCGCTAGTACTCGCTGTTTTGCTACCCCGCTTACCCAACCGAGAACCTCGACATTGTCGCTCAGACCGAGCTCCTCTGCTCGTGCCATAACCCCTGGAATGTCACCGTCTCCGCCGCACTGCAGTCTGATCTCTGGAAAGCGAACCTTGATTGCAGCGAGAGCTCCCAACAGATCGTATATCCCCTTCCTCCTGCCAAATTGCCCTAAGAACACAAGAGTATTGCTCGATCTGGCAGTCACTTCATCGATCGTATTTGTCACCGTGACGGGATTAAATATTTGGATAACATTTGCAGATGGTGCTATCCGTTTGATAAACGACATCCATTGGCTCGATAACACTACTACTCGGTCCACGTGATTCAATACAAATCGCACGAACCATTGCCGGACCTTGCCGCATTCCCTGCCATAAAACATATCAAACTCTGCTCCATGCAGATGAAAGATCACCGGTAGCCGCAATAGTAATGCGGGAAGAATAAACATGGACTTACGCCAGAAGCTCGCTCGCGATGCCGAATGAACGTGCACCAACGCTACGCGGTTTGTAGCCAATAAACTGACATATTTTGCTAGCGCTGCCATTGCCACAATTATTTTTCTTAGTGTCTTCCCTTGCCCATCGACATGACTGCGAACATAAGTGATGCGCCAGCGGTCAAACAAACCGCCATGCTTGTAAGCGTTGATCACGGCCGCGACTCCACCCTTCGTTTCGGGTGAGGTACCGGCCATAAGAATCACGCGTTCAGCCACTTGTTACTCCGCTTACCCAAGCGTTCCAGCGTTAGCGTACGTCACGCAGCAGTGGTAGTCGCGCGCATTTTAGCGTCGTCATTCT
>CAZLOC010000612.1:0-2343 GCA_964560935.1 uncultured Anaerolineaceae bacterium
TGGACGGAGCGCCTATCGCCACAATTTCGTCTCCGCGCAGGGCAACTCGTACACGCCAATCATTCTCGCGGATTTGTTGTGACAGGGTTTGCTGGACGCGAAAGTCAATCGTCCCGGTTTCGACATTTTGTGTGGCAAGAGCCGCCCAAAGGTTCTGGGCATCTGCCTGCGGGGATTCAAGCGTGGGCGGAGTCAGATGCGCATCCAGCCCACAGACGAGGGGATCGGGCACCACGGCCACATCCAAACCTTCGACTTGTGTACGCTGGAGTGCGGTCAGCGATTCAGGTGGTACATACAATTTGACGTTGCTCTGTGGGTAAGTCTTGCATGCCAGACGATATCCCTGTTCAATTTCATCGGCAGTCAGTGAAGCTTCTTCTTCGAGGGTTAGCTTGGAGACCTGCCCGGAAATCACCTGTATCTTGCAGCGTTCACAACTGCCCACGCCGCCGCAAATGCTGACAAGATCGACGCTTAGCTGACGGGCGCAATCAAGCAAAGAATGTTCACCTGTAAATTGCCCGCGGCGGCCAACTGGTTCGAAGTCTATATCAAACAACGCAAATCTCCTTGTTGTAAGAGGGTAAGCAAAAGAGAGTTCTAAGTATACCTAAACTTTTACCGCTATCGGACTTTTACCATCCAGGCGTTGAGCTACACTTGCCAGGAATACAACAAATAAAATGACCCAATGGACAAATTACCTGATGAAAACAAAAATTTAAGTTGACAAACCGTATAAAACTCTCTATACTGAATATGTTCAGTGAATGCGTTCATTTGAGTATGCTCGGGAGTTTACTGCATGGACGATAAGAAAGCAAGACTGACGGATATTGTAGGAGATGGGGGAATTTTGCCAGAACCGAAATTTAGTGATTCCTTTTCGTTAGATCACAATCTAATTAAACCATTGAAACCATGTTTTGAGGTCAAGCCCAAGAATGTGGAGGAAGTTCAAAAGATCGTAATTTGGGCAAATGAAACTCAGACTCCCCTGGTGCCAGTCAGTTCAGGCAGCCCACATTTCCGAGGCGATACATACCCAACAGCGCCTGAAGCCGTCATGGTGGATTTGCGCGGAATGAACCATATCCTGAAAATCGACCGACGCAACCGGCTGGCGTTGATCGAGCCGGGCGTAACCTTTAGCCAGCTTCTGCCCGAACTCCGGAAGGAAGGCCTGAGAATTGTCATGCCGCTTCTGCCTCGGGGCAATAAATCGGTCATCGCCAGCTTGTTGGAGAGGGAACCAGTGATGTCAGCGAAGTACCAGTGGAATTTGCTCGAGCCGTTACGCAGTCTCGAGATCATCTGGGGCAACGGCGATAAGTTCTACAGCGGCAGCGGAACCTTACGTGGCGAAAAAGACGAGGACTGGCGGGCGGGTCTGGTGCCGTTGGTGGGACCTGGGCCGGGTCAACTGGATTTCTACAAGTTTGTCTCGGCTGCCCAGGGTAGCATGGGTATTGTCACCTGGGCTTCCGTGAAGTGTGAAGTGTATCCGGATACGCGCAAGCTCTATTTCGTCCCGGCAGAGAAGCTAGAAGACTTAATCGACTTTACCTATAAACTGCTCAAGTTCAGATTCGGGGATGAGCTCTTCATTGTCAACAACACCTGCCTGGCGAACATCCTGGCAGGTCAGGCGTCTGAGATCGAAGCCTTGAAAAATAAATTGCCAGCCTGGACGGTTGTCGTAGGCATTTCCGGCGGTCATATTCTGGCTGAAGAGAAACTTGCCGCACAGGAGGCTGATATCCGCGATATTGCCCAACAGTACGGGTTGCCAATGGTGCCTGCCCTCCAGGGCGTCCGTGGCGATGAGATGCTGGACATTATCCTGCGACCCTCCCCTGAACCGCACTGGAAGTTGAGATACAAGGGCGGATCGCAGGAAATATTTTTCCTGACTACGTTGGATAAAACCCCTGGCTTTGTCACTACGATGTTTTCTGTTGCCGATGAAGAACAGTATCCGGTTCCGGATGTTGGTGTTTACCTTCAACCGGCACACCAGGGAGTTGGCTGCCATTGTGAGTTCATCCTCCCGTTCGATCGGGTGAACCAGGCTGAAGTACGAAAGACACAGGAATTATTCCGAAAGGCCAGCCACAGACTATTCAAGCAGGGAGCCTATTTTTCACGACCTTATGGGATATGGGCTAATATGGTTTACAACGCAGATGCGCGTACCATGGTCGTGACTCAAAAAATAAAGGATATTTTCGATCCCAAGCATGTGATGAATCCCGGAAAACTCTGCTTTTAAAGTGCAAGGAGCAAAAAATGGCGTTGGAAGATTTTGCAGCCGAAATGGATCGTTGCAGTTCATGTTCT
>CAZLOC010000613.1:0-2338 GCA_964560935.1 uncultured Anaerolineaceae bacterium
TCTTCTTGAAGTTGTTGATGCCTCGCCCGGCATCCAACTTGTCGCGGTCGCGGCCAAATTTGGCGCTGATTGCCATCAATCCGCCAGTGAGCGCACCGCAGGCGCCATGACCCATGAGGCCACCGCCACCGGAGAGCCCGTGGCTGGCCTTGATCGTGTTGTCATCCACATAGCCGATGGTTTCCTGAACCGTGGCGAGCACGCATTGCGGGCAGCAGCCGTAGTCGAGTTCGTATTGCAGCGCTTTCTGGTAGGCCTGTTCTGCCAAGGACTGCTTTTCTTCATTGCCCATGGGCGCCTCCATATATTAGTAAATGCTTATAAACAACTATACACCTTATGCGTACTTTGCCAAGTGGGTGTTTACCCGGCGAACGATTTAAGGTCAGGGCCAATATCAGGATAATCACAGTCGTCTAGGGATAAGGTCTCGGGTGAAAATTGGCGCTGACTCCATATCACTGCGACAGGAGGTCCCATGGCGTACGATGAAGGCCTTGCCGAGAGACTCAGGGATCAGTTCGTGGACCGCCCCGGCATTACCGAGAAGAAAATGTTCGGTGGTTTGGCGTTCATGTACCGTGGGCACATGCTCGTGGGAATCCTCGGAGACTCGCTCATGGCTCGTGTCGGCCCAACTGAATATGCCGATGCCTTAAAGCGCCCGCACGTTCGGGAAATGGATTTCACCGGGAAACCAATGAAAGGCTATGTCTATGTTGATGCGGCTGGATTCGAATCCGATACTGGCTTGAGCAAGTGGGTTGGGCATTGCCTCCGGTTCAATGAGTCCTTGCCACCAAAATGATAAGGCTTCCTGGATCACCGCACGTCTCGGGAACCCGGCAGTCGGCAAGCGACGGCTCAACGCAGGCATGCATTTACAGCGAGGCCTTCTCCCGGTGTACACAATCATAACCAGCTCTGGCGACGGCGGAGTTCGCGTCCCATTGCATTCGATGTGTGTGTTATAGTCCATCACTCCATACCACCTGAGGAGTTGATCCGATGGCGTTCAAAAAGAAATTCTCTCCTGCAGCACGCGCAGCCTCCGTGATGAAAGCGATCTCGTCAGCAGAAAAAACCGCCATGCAGGCGGTTGCCGGTTGGGGCAAGACTACCGAGAAAGCGCTCAGCGCTTCCGAAAAGTCTCTTGCCGCGGCAGCCAAAAGAGCCGGCCGCATGCAGACGCGCGCCGCCAATGCGCTCAGGCGCGTGCAGCGAGCCAAGGCGAAGGAAGTTAAAGCAGTCGCCAGCGACGCCCGCAAAATGGTACTGAACGAGCTGGCCTCCGCACGTGCCACTCTCAAGTCGGCGCGTGAATCGCACTCCGCCTCAAAGGCGGCACATAAGCTTTACAAGCTGGTCGAGAAGGGTGTGACGAGCGGTGTGCAGGCAGCGGAGAAAGCCGCACAGCCAAAAAGACTGCGTCGACGCCTCAGAAAAATGATTGCCTGACCCTGCCAGCCGCCAACAGTGATGTTGGCGGCTGGCCTGTCAGCAGGGTGTTCCCCGTCTCTGCTGTCCGGCCACCGCAGCCGTGCCGTTCAGAACAATTGTGATCTGACATCGCATTGAGGGTTCGCATATGGCCGTATGGCTTATCCCCGCGCTCAAGGCCATTCTGCCGCATATCGGGACAATTCTTTCCGTTGCTGTGCCAGTGTTCACCAAGAAAAATGCCGACGCCGTTGCCAATCAGGCGCTCCTGCAACAACAAATTACTGAACTTCAATCGGCTGCCTCACAAAACGCGTTACACATTAAAGAACTCGCGGCGCAACTGCAAAACACCGTGGCGGCCCTGGAACAAGCCGCATTGATCGCCGAGGCAAGGCATCAGCGTATATTCCTGGCTTGTATCGTGGCGATTTTACTGTCTGTAACATCGTTGGGTGCCGCGTTGTATTTTATTTTTGTCCCCGTATAGCTCGTTGCTTGTCTGACTCCGGCTGGTGTTCGGACTATTGAGAACATGTCTTGCACGCCCGTGGCAATCCAATCCGGGATGGACTGTTTGTGTGAGAAGCGCTCGTGCCTGACCTGAAACACATCCGGCAGACGGAAAATACGCCGGAATCACCGAATTCTTGATTTGCATCAAAGCTTATCCGTTCTTCTTGGAGTAATAATTTATCAGCTAATTTTCCATAATCTTTCTTGTTTGTCGGCTTTATTGATGCCTGCCGATTGAATGATGTGGATGAGGGGCTCACCAGGACCATTGCCGAATTTGTTTTTGTAGTATGTCCAATTGACAGAATGAGGGCCCATGTGACGGGCAAACGGCACGGTGATGGCGAAAGGGGTGTTGAATTTCCTATCCTTTTTAAATGAG
>CAZLOC010000614.1:0-2338 GCA_964560935.1 uncultured Anaerolineaceae bacterium
TCCGGTGCGTGAGTCAAAAACTCCGGTCGAACTGGTCCACTTACTCGCGGAAGTTGGCGCGTACGGTGTTAACTTCCATGATAATGACCTTGTCCCGATTGATGCCACTCCAACCGAACGGGAGCGCATCGTAAAAGATTTCAAAAAAGCCCTGAAGGAGACAGGTCTGGTTGTCCCGATGGCGACAACGAACCTGTTTTTTGATCCCGCTTTCAAAGATGGGGCTTTCACTTCGAATGACCCTCGGGTGCGGGCTTATGCGTTGCAAAAAACCATGAATGCCATGGATCTAGGCGTCGAGTTAGGAGCTAAAATATACGTATTCTGGGGTGGGCGCGAAGGCACAGAAACTGATGCATCCAAAGATCCGGTGACCGCGATCCAACGCACCCGTGAAGCAATGAATTTCCTGTGTGAATATGCCATCCATCAAGGCTATAAACTGAAATTTGCCCTGGAAGCCAAAGCTAACGAGCCACGCGGTGATATGTATAATGCCACAACCGGACATATGCTAGCCTTCATCGCAACCCTGGATCACCCTGAAATGGTGGGTGTCAACCCCGAAGTCGCCCATGAGCAAATGGCAGGCTTGAATTTTACTCATGCTGTCGCCCAAGCCCTGGATGCGGACAAGCTTTTCCACATTGACCTCAATGATCAAGCCTTCGGGCGTTACGACCAGGACTTTCGCTTTGGGGCAGTCAACTTGAAAAGTGCCTTCTTCCTGGTCAAGCTATTGGAAGAACACGGCTACCAGGGAAGCCGCCACTTCGACGCCCACGCCTACCGCACGGAGGATTACGAGGGCGTGAAAGATTTCGCCCGCGGTTGTATGCGGACGTACCTGATCCTCAAAGAGAAAGCCGAGCAATGGAAGCAGGACAAAGAAATCCAAGCCCTGCTAGATGAGGTCAACTCTGATCGAGAGGAAGTCTCGCCTCTGCTGGGTGTGTATAGTCTGGAGAAAGCAACCACCCTTAAGGCCAGGATCTTTGACCGGAAGGCATTGGGAGTCCGTGGACTTTCCTACGAGCGTCTTGACCAATTAACGGTAGAGTTGTTGCTTGGGGTACGTTGAGCGCTTTGATTCAATTTCATGCATCATGCTTCATTAACCTTGGCACTTAGAATCTGATCTATGAAACTCTTTCTAGGACTTGATGTTTCTACGACTGGCGCGAAAGCGCTGTTAATAAACGAAAAGGGAGGTGTAGTCAGCAGTGCTACTGCGCCTCTGACACTTTCCGCGCCGCACCCGTTATGGTCGGAACAAGATCCGCGTGATTGGTGGATCGGCATCTCCAAGAGTATCCGCCAAGCACTGGAGCAAGCAGGAGTTTCAGGTTCAAGCGTGACTGCTATCGGCCTGACAGGCCAGATGCATGGTTTAGTTTTGCTTGATGAGCAGGGTGAAGTGTTGCGACCGGCCATCCTGTGGAATGACCAGCGTACCAGCGCCCAATGCGACGAGATGCGTTCCCGTCTGGGCAAGCAACGGCTGATTCAGATTACCGGAAATGATGCCCTGACTGGTTTCACTGCGCCTAAAATCCTTTGGGTGCAACAAAACGAACCGGAAATATATGCCAGGGCACGGCACATCCTGCTGCCTAAAGATTACATCCGTTACCGGCTGATCGGCGAGTATGCCATGGACAAAGCCGATGGCTCTGGAACCATTCTTTTTGATCTAAAGACCCGCAATTGGTCTCCTGAAGTATTATCCACCCTTGAAATCCCGGCACATTGGCTGCCGCCCACTTTTGAAGGTCCCGAAGTGACCGGTTGTGTCAGCGCTTTGGCAGCAGCCGAAACGGGTCTCGCTCAGGGGACTCCAGTCGTTGGAGGTAGCGGCGATTGTGCTGCCCAGGCGGTCGGTGTGGGAGCAGTACAACCCGGTATTATCGCACTCACGCTAGGCACATCTGGTGTGGTATTTGCGTCAACTGAATCGCCGTTGGTTGAACCGGAAGGCCGGTTGCATGCTTTTTGTCATGCAGTTCCCGGACGTTGGCATTTCATGGGTGTCATGCTCAGCGCTGCAGGTAGTCTTCAATGGTACCGCGATACCCTGGCCCCCGGAATAAGCTTCGATAGCTTGGTTAATGAAGCAGGCGATATAAAAGCAGGCAGCGATGGATTGTTTTTCCTGCCCTACCTGACTGGGGAACGGACACCCTACCCCGATCCCCTGGTGCGTGCCGCATGGATTGGGCTGACAGTTCGCCATACCCGGGCGCATATGACACGAGCAGTATTAGAAGGTGTAGCTTTTGGTATAAAAGACAGCTTCAGGCTGATCTTACAGGCTGGGTTGGGATCGATTGAGCCGGTG
>CAZLOC010000615.1:0-2337 GCA_964560935.1 uncultured Anaerolineaceae bacterium
TCAACACTGATTGAGCCACAAGCTTTCTTTGAGCGAGTCCCCGCTGATCTGTGTCCCATTTTACCTTCTCTGCGCCTTTGCGGCCTCTGCGTGAGATAAGAAATCCTGCTTGCCCGCCGTCCCTGTGGCGGGCTTGCCCGCCGTCCCTGTGGAGGGCTTGCCCGCCATAAGTCTGGCGGGTCGATCCTTTCAAAAGATCTTCGGGTACAAAAAAGGCGGCCCGAACAGGTGCCGCCTTCATCTTCTTTCCCCTTCGCCTCTGCAAGATAAACTCAACAAAACCTCCTCAATGATTAGATTTGTATTTCTTCCCTGTTTGAACAATTCTGGCTAGAAGGCTTCGTTGATCGATTTTCTGGTATTCTTTCTCGGTAAACGGCAACGCCTCGATCAAGGTATTATAACGTGCCGCCATCCGCAAGAGAAACTTGAGGTTTTCAATAGCCGGCTTGCCCTCAAACCAGTTCGATATCACCGCCAGATCGATATCACTGTGTGCCTGCCCTTTCCCGTGTGCATAGGAACCGAACAGGATAACCTCTTGAACCGGAATCTCTTGCTCCAGTCGGGTGATGAACCCCTCAATGATCGTGTCTACCTGATCTTGGTGGATAGCCATTGAAATAAATCCTGGGTCTGGTCATATAGGCTTCTTGCCTTCTGCATATCGACAACCTCTGACAGACTTTCCTTGTAATCGCCATATCGAGCTTCGATGTTGTATGCTGTAAGTTCGGCCAGCAGATCAATCCGCTCGCCTGTCAATTCCCCACTCAATTCAGCCCATTCAACAAGCCGATTCAGGTTGTGGATGGGCAAATTCTCCTTCCCGTGCTGAGCAACGATCGCCTTCAAAAGCTTTTCAACCGCCTGCTGACACATGTATGCAACATAAAGATAGCGTCCGGCACCCAGCATGGCTTTCGCCGTCTCCAAATCATATTTTGATCTTTCAAGCCAATGAGAAACGTATTTATCCATCTTCGAATGCTTGCTTGTAGGCCTTGTGCAGTAATCTACCATTTAAAAGTTTCAGCGTCAATTCACTTCTGCCCACTATTGGCTCACTCAGAGTCCTCGGCCGCCTGTTGTCAATCCCCTGCCAGCGCTGGTCGCCTTTTACCAGCCTCTGGCTGGCTGGCGCTGCCGAAGGCGGGTAAACCTCTGGCATCTTCATCCTGTCCTAATCGCCATCCTTTTCTCTGCGCCTCTGCGTGAGATAAGAAATCCTGCTTGCCCGCCGTCCCTGTGGAGGGCTTGCCCCGCCTGCCCAATGGAATGATGTTGTATTTGTTATTCCATGGGGGTGAAATTGCGCAAGCACTATTTCACTGGAGTCATGCTGTCAAACGGATTCCCAAGACAAAAAAGGCGGCCCAAACACCTGCCGCCTTCTCGCTTTGACCTTTCAGCTTTGAGCTTCTTCTCGGTGTACCGCCCCTATTCACCAAAGCGGGGGAATACGAGCAAAATGAATTCACCATTCAAGATGCGACCCAACTCCATTGGAAACCTACTTGACTTGCTTTGGAAGGAGCTTTATGATTATGGTCAAAATGACCTGTTTGGAGAGTCAACATGACCACTAAAGAAGTCAGTGTAGCCGAAGCGAAAAAGCATTTGTCGGATTTGCTCGGAAGGGTGGCTTACCGCGGGGAGCGGATAACCATCTCGAAGAGGGGGAAGCCGATGGCCGTCTTAGTGCCCACCGCTGAAGTTCACGGGCAAAAGAGTATAAAGGAACTCAGAGGTTGGCTTGAGCCGTCCGATCCTTTCTTCAAGGTCATCAGCCGGATAGTCTCTGACCGAGAGAAGCACATCCCCAGAGTCTTTAAGTCGACTCGGAGTTAGACCATGTTCCTTCTGGACACGAATATCATCAGTGAGCTGATGAAAAAGCAGCCTAGCTCCCACCTGCTTGAGAAAATGGAAGACGTCTCGGACACATCCCTTTACACCGCGAGCGTGTGCGCCATGGAACTCCGGTATGGTGCGCTCAGAGTCCCGAACAGTGATGCCCTGTGGACCAAAATTCAAAAGCGAATTCTATCGAGAATCCAAATCCTCAGCTTTGGCTATCAAGAGGCAATGAAGGCAGCAGAACTTCTCGATGCTCTCTATGCTTCCGGCCGGCCGATTGGTATTGAAGACACGATGATCGCAGCCACTGCGATGAGCAGTGGGTTCATTGTTGTCACCGCCAACACAGAGCACTTTTTGCGCATCCCCGGTTTGCAGTCCGAAAACTGGCTTCTGCCCCAGCAGCCGTAGGCATGGTCTGGCTTTCACCCTTACCCACCGGCTGTCAAGCATAATTTGCCTGTCCCCTTTTTCCTG
>CAZLOC010000616.1:0-2325 GCA_964560935.1 uncultured Anaerolineaceae bacterium
AACCTCTGCGTGATGTGTTTCTTGCATTTACCTTATAAGATTTGTCATTATGCTAAGTAATGGTATTTATCTTGATGTAAATACACCTTTCTTGAAGAATCAGCTACAAAGAATCTTTATATATTGATTTGCGCCACTTTTGAATTTAAAAGTGCAATGACCTTTTCGTTGCCTTTCATGTTTTTTTCGCCTTTCTGCAAATTAGGTGTCTGATATGCTCCCATTTTACCACTCTCGCAACCGGCGTGATCGTTCCAAAGCTGGTAAAAAGGTGGTTAAATGGTTGTGGGGCAGTCTGGCAACCACCCCACAACCCACAAAAAACAAGGTGCCCATATTATATGCGCTTGAAACTACTTTTACCAGTCGTAAAACCGGCGAATTTTATCAGCCCGAGAAAATGTCGGCGGCCAGGATGCCCAGGGATGCGATTTATCCCACGGCAAGAAGTGAGCAAGAAAGTAGTGGATGCACAGTATCAAGCCGTAACCGCATGGCGATATGAGTGCAGGACCTGTGGTTGTACATTTCGCGTCTACCCGGAGGGAGTTAGTGCCAAGCAGATATCCCAACGGGTGAACGGGATAGCGGTGATGCTTTACGTTTTGGGGCTGAGTTATGGCGCCGTCGAACTGATGTTGAGCAGCTTGGGGGTGAGTATGGGTAAAAGCAGCGTCTACCGAGCGGTACAGGCGGTGATCGACAAAATACCCGGGTTGAAAAAAGAAGATCTCAAGGAGAAGAAGTACACGACCAAAGCGGTTGGAGCGGACATCACCAGTATTCGCTGTAAGGGTGTATGGATACCGGTCGGGATTGTTGTGGATGCAACCAACGGGATCGTGATCAGTATCGACGAATTACCAGGCGAAGAAACCGAGCAGCTAAAAGCCTGGCTAGAACCGATCCTGGAAGCGGTAGATGCCGACGTTTTGGTAACCGATGATGCGGATGCTTTCAAGAAAATCAGCGATGAAACTGGGCGTTCGCATCAAGTGTGTAAGAGCCATGTTGGGCGCAACACCGACGCCTTGGTGGAAGAATTGTCCGCCATCATTCAATCAGGTCAAGATCATTCGCTGGAAGCCATTGAGATCAAACCAGAACAAGCGCTGGAAGATCTGGCCAAGCTGAAAGAGATGATCCGTACCCGCCGCCCAGAAGATCAATCCCAGTTGGAAGAAATCTATCTGCGCTACGCAAATGCACCCAAACCAGGCAAAGGCAAGAAACACAATGTGGCTTATCGCATGCGTAATCTGTTCATGGATCGCTGGAACCTCTGGCCTCGCCTGTGTTTTTATCGCACTTGGAAGGATCAATATGGATATGAAATCGTAGACGGCACCAACAACCATTGTGAGCGCGCCATTGGCTGGTGGATCAAAGAACGCTATCGCTCGATGCGCGGCTATAAACAAGAGCGATCGGCTCTTGGCATGAGCCGCCTGATCGCCTTTGCCGGAAACAACCTTTCGCATGGTTTGCGCTTGGCTGATTTGATGGCATAGCAGGTCTACATTTCTCCTGCTATGCTATCCACCTTGTTTGCTTATTCCCAACTTACCAATTTTGGAACGGCCACCTTGACGGAAGAGATAATCGCAGGAGTCTTCTTGTACATAGGCGCCCAGGTACTTTATGATGGGCACCTTCATTAAATTAGGCTCTCCCGTTTAGAACGGGAAGTTGACATAAACTGAACTAGCTGATAGCCTCCGCTCACAATCCTGATTGCAAAAGGTGGGCAGATGGCTGACTACTCGATCTTGACCGAATTATTGAATCTTTCCAATGTCAAAGTAGTGCACTACCAGTTGGTCGGTCCCAACCGGATCAACTTGTTCGTTGAGTCGACCCTGCCAACGGCGCTCTGTCCGAACTGCCAGCAGCCCAGCAGCAACACGCACGACCTGGGCGATCCACAGCTGCTGCGCGATTTGCCCATCTGGGAACGGCGCTGCTGGTTGCGGCTTATGCCCCGGCGGTTCAAGTGCGACTATTGCCACAACACGTTTGTCGAACGCCTTGCCTGGCGCGAACCCGAACGCGACTATTCGCTACGCTATGAGCAACACATCTATGAGCGAGCACGCAAAGAACCGCTGACGCAGGTCGCCAAAGACGAAGGGTTGAGCGAAGAGGCCGTGCAGGGCATCTTCGAGCGTTGGGCAAAAAAACGCTGACCGAACGAGGCTGGCCGATTGTCAAGGTGCTATGCGTGGATGAGATTGCCCAACACAAGGGGCATGGCTCGTATCGCCTGGTAATCTCGGCTCCCGACCTGGGGATTGTCCTCGACGTGCTCCAGGAGCGCACCAAAGA
>CAZLOC010000617.1:0-2313 GCA_964560935.1 uncultured Anaerolineaceae bacterium
CAATCGTCTCCGCTTCTGGCAAGATTTCGTCCACCAAGCAGCGCATCACCTCGGCGTAGTCCAGCTTGGTTCGCCGTTCGGTAATCACGACGTGACGCCGACCCGCCAGGGGCTGGAAGAAAACAAACAAGTTGCGCGTGCCATGGCGCTTGTACTCGTAGTCAAAGCGCTCCGGTTGTCCCGCTTTGGCCGGCAACGGCTTGCGCTTCTCAGCGATGAGTTGCACCAGTTGCTCATCGAAGCAGACCTGCGGTCGTTTGGGATCATAGGGCCGGGCATAGACGTCCAACACATCCTCCATGCGCCACACGAACTCCGCGCCCACTGTCGGAATCACCCATTTCTTCTTCAGCCAAGGCTTGAGCCGCTTTTTTTTAACTCCTGGCGCACCGTCTCGTACGAGATGGTGTCTACTGCCTTCAACTCGACCAGCCGGTCAGCCAACAACTGCAATGTCCAGCGTTTCTGTCCTGTAGGCGGCTGGCTGCGGGCCAGCATTTCCAGAACGGCTTCGCCTTTCTCGTCCAGCTTCTTGCTCGCTCCATGGCGCGGGTCTTCGTTTAGCGCCCGGTCCAGATTACCTTCTACGAACCGCCGTCGCGTGCGCTGTACTGTAGGTACACTCGTGTGCAACGCTTCGGCAATCTCGGTGTCTGTCTTGCCTTTGTCAGCGAGCAACAGAATGTGTGCACGGTTGACCTTGCGCGCTGGTGGACTGCCCTGTCCAATGAGTTCAAGTAGTACAGCGCGCTCTTCTTCGGTCAAATCGACCACGTATATCTTATTCGGCATAACTTCCCTCCTGTCAATGGTTGACTCAACCATAGTTTACCACAAGAGAGAAGCATATCAAAATCCCAATGATGAAGTACTAGGCGCCCGCGACAGACAGACAGACCTGTCAAATCAAATGATAATGTTACCGAAGAGGGATCGTTCCGTCAAATGATAATGTTACCAGGCGTGTCCCCTCCTTTTAAGGGTCGTTATAGGTCTTGCTGCAGCTTGAGGACGCAGTTGAGCGGCACCCTCCTTGGGGCCGGTCGTCAGGGTCTCGCGGACATCTTCGGTCACACCGGGGATTGCGCCGGGCAGGGCGGCGATGTAGGCCAGCAGCTCGTTGATCTCCTGGCGCAGCTGGCGGGGATTGGTTTGCTCTCGAAGGATGCGCAGTTGCTCTTCTAGTTCCTTGGGGATGGCCTTCAGAGCGCAGAGGCGGTCGAAGGGCGTGGCTGCCGTGTCGAAGCGTCGCTTGACCCGTGCTGACTGGCCTTCTTCATGGATCAACGTCTTCTCGGCCAGACGCATCACCGGCTGAAAAAAGTTGTAGTAGAGCCACATCTTGTCGTAGAGCTCGTTGACAGCCAGGGCCTGGGCGACGGTATCGAGCCGATCGTAGCCCAGGTAGCTGCGCACCAAGGTCGAGTTCTTCTGTTCCACGAAGCGGTTGTCGTTCTTATTGTAGGGTCGGCTGCGGGAGATGTGGGGTTTGGGTGTGCGCGCATGCCAAAAGCGCATGAGATGCTGATTGAGGAATTCACTGCCGTTATCTGAATGGAGCTCGAGGACCGAGAAGGGCAAACGAACGAGAATACGACTGAAACCAGCTTCCATGACCAGATAGCTACGGCCGAGGACAGCCGCCCGTTCGCTCCAGGCGGTGGCCACATCGACCATTTGGATGGTATGCAGGTATTCGCCAGAAGCTGTCGGACCGCAATGATGGACCAGATCCACCTCAAAGTGGCCGGGTTCCTGTTCCTGCCAAGGGATGCGCGTCATCGGCACATCCCGGAGCAGGCGGTTCCTTTGCTTGGGACCGTGGCGTGGCAGTCGGGGCTCATCCTGGCGGATGCGGGCCAAGACGCGTTCCACACTGGAGATGCTAATGCGGTCCAGTTGTTCCAGGAGCTGGGCGGTGACCGTTAATTCCCCGTGCGCCGCCAAGTGCGTCGCCAACCAGGTCAGGTTCGGGGTCAAGCGCTCGGCACAGATGTAGTCCGTACTCTCAGCGATGATGCGTACGGCGACGTCCACTTCTGGCCCATAGACGCGACCCCTCTGCCGGCGCCGAGGCTGACGTGTCAGGTTGCCCTTCATGAGCCGGATAAGGCTCTTGCGGTGCAACCCGGTGACGGTCTCCATCTCATCCAACAGGCGACCTCGTCCCTTGCGATCAGCCTTGAGGTAGCGTTCCTGCATCTTCCTGAGATACTTGAGTCGCTCGTCAATCGTCATTTTGTCTTCAGTGGACATCACTCCCTCGGTAACATTTTCATTTGAGGGAATGATACCATCTCGGTAACATTTTAC
>CAZLOC010000618.1:0-2312 GCA_964560935.1 uncultured Anaerolineaceae bacterium
GCTTGCTTTTTCTACGGGGGACTGTATACTTATTTTTAAGTGGATACGTTTTCTCTGATTCCAGGCATCAGGCCAGATAACCCCGGCCCGTTAGCGCGCTTCCTGCCGCCGCTGGAAGATGGCGTCATCTCTGCTTGGTTGGCGGAGAACATCGAACCGGGTGGCTGGTTATTGGACCCGTTTGGATCAGCGCCGCGGATGACACTGGAAGCAGCCCGCGCCGGGTATCGCGTGCTGGTAGCAGCCAACAATCCCATCACGCGCTTCATGCTCGAAATGGGAACTTCAGCATTGCCCAAATCCGAATACAATGCTGCCCTGGCGGCCCTGGCTGTCTCACGCAAAGGTGATGAAAAGCTCGAGGACCATTTGCAGGCCCTCTATCTCACAACCTGCACATCCTGCAAAAAAGAAGTCCCGGCCCAGGCGTTTCTATGGCGCAAAGGGGAAGATGCTCCCTTTGGGCGTATTTATGAATGCAAGGAGTGCGGCGAGAGCGGCGAAAAGCTGGCTACCCCGGAAGATGCGGAACGCGCCGCCAAAATCGCGAAGACCGCCGGGCTGGCCCGCGCGCGCGTGCTGGAACGAGTCGCGCCGCTGGATGACCCCGACCGCGAATATGCCGAAGAAGCCATCCAGCACTACCTGCCACGCACGATCTACGCGCTGGGAACGCTCATCAACCGGCTCGATGGCCTGCAAATCTCGGAAGAACGACGACGCGCATTGACCGCTTTGATCCTGTCTGCCTGCGACCGGGGCAATGCGCTCTGGCCGCATCCCACCGAGCGACCCAGGCCGAAACAACTCTCCACACCGCCGCAATTCCGCGAGGGGAACATCTGGCTGGCGTTGGAGGGCGCCGTCTCCGTTTGGGCAGGGAGCGGCGAACCTGTGCCTACCCTACGCTGGGGGGATAAAGGCGAAAAGCTGCCCCAAAGCGGGGGAATCTTGCTTTATGAAGGTCGCATCAAAGACCTGGCGGAAGTCGTCAAAGAAGCGCCCATCCAAGCGGTAATTGGCGCCATTCCCCGTCCAAACCAGGCTTTCTGGACGCTTTCTGCGCTTTGGGCAGGCTGGTTGTGGGGACGCGAAGCTGCAGAACCATTCAAGGCGGCGCTGCGGCGGCGGCGGTATGACTGGGGTTGGCAGGCTACCGCACTGCATGCGGCTTTGCACCATGTCTTTGACCTGCTGCCGCTCAGCACACCCTTCTTCGGCTTGCTGGCCGAAGCGGAGCCGGGATTCCTGTCTGCCACGCTGATGGCCGCCAGCACCGCCGGTTTCGACCTGCGCGCGCAGGCCATGCGGACCGCGCACGATCCCATCCAGTTACTCTGGCAGCGCGGGGAACGGTTGCACCGTGAAAAAGAAGTTGTCAGCCTGGAGGCTATTCGCAAGGCCTTGCAAGAACACCTGCGTGAGTTGGGGGAACCGGCCGCTTATCTCCAGTTACATGCTGCGGGTCTCGCCGAGCAGGCCCAGGGTCACGGGTTGATGCGCCCGGAACAGGATTTCGACGAGGCACTGCGCGAGGCACAGTCTAATATCCAGAGGGCGATCCAATCCGATGTCAAATTGGAAAGAATGGATTCGGAAGAACGCAGCCTGGAAATCGGCCTATGGGATTTGAAGGAAGGAGAGACGCGCGCCGAGCCGCTGGCCGACCGGGTGGAACAGGTGGTGGTAACCTTTCTTCAAAGGCATCCATCCAGCACCTTGCTCGAACTGGAACGAGAGCTGTATCCCGAATTCCCTGGGCTGCTGACGCCATCCAAAGCACTGGTGGGAGCTGTGCTGGAGTCATACGGTGTGGAAGAGGCCGGCCGTTGGCGTCTGCGTGACGAAGACAGCGCCTCCCAACGCCGCGCAGAGTTGAAGAAGATGATCGGATTGATCGAGACGATTGGCAAGCGGCTGGGGTACAGGACAGGGCATATCGGTGAAAATGCCTGCCTTTGGAAAGAAAAGGGGGAAACCGTGCGCGTGTTCTACCTGCTTGCCTCGGCAATGACCGGACGCATCCTGGCCGAGAACCAATATCCGCTGGAAAAATGCCTGCTGGTATTGCCCGGTGGGCGCGCCGGGTTGCTGGCATATAAGGAAAACCGTGACCCAAGGCTGCGCAAACGGCTGGAAGGCTGGCGCATCGTCAAGTTCCGGTTGCTGCGCTCGCTGGCAAACATCCCGGTCTTGAACCGGCAGACCTTCGATGAACAGCTCGTCAGCGACCCGGTGGAGCAAACACAGGGTCAGATGATGATGTTCTGACGATTCACATTCATTTAATGTCCATCACGGATAATCAGTGG
>CAZLOC010000619.1:0-2312 GCA_964560935.1 uncultured Anaerolineaceae bacterium
GCATTCGATAGGTTCAACGCCAAAGGAAGTATTCGTTTTGCCAGGGTCAGGTCTCTATCCTCGAGGGCGCGTTTTCCGCGTTCTGCCAGATCAAGAGCAAGCTCATTTGCGCTTCCAATTCTTCTGTTCAACGAATATTGTCCGAACCAGCTGTGCGGGTTCTTCGCATCTGCGAGTTTGCTGACTTCCAATTCTTTAAGCATCCATTCGCCTTTGGCGATTACGCGATCCAGCTCCAACATTTCGACATATTCGGCGTGGCGCCGAATGAGTTGCTGTTCTCCTTGTTGTAGCCGTGTGCTATCCGGCAAACGCGACAGCGCGTCGTGATACAAATCGAAGGCTGCCCCCCAATCCCCGACCGCGGCGGCACTCTCAGCCTTCGCAATAACGTGTTGTTCATAGCCCGCTACTTGGAGGTTGATCTTGTCTTGCGTTTCCTGAAGATTGCTGATCTTGGGGGAGGGTGATTCTCTCAGGTCGGCTACCAGGGCCAGTGCTTTGCCGTACTCCTGTTGGCTGAGCCAGTGATCAATCTGGGCGTCGACATTGCCGGTCGACGTGAGCAGGCTGGCACAACCGGATATTTGGCTGAGAACGATAAGGCCGAGCAACCACGCAAGTTGTGTCATGAGACGGTTTCCTGATAATTCAAGAGTGGCTCGAGCTTGGTTCTGATAAAGTCCTCGTGTTTGCCCATATCCAATAGTGCGGAAAACGTCATCAACGGCTGCGTTGCACCGCGCAACGTAATTCTGCCGTGCTGCTTGCATTGAATCGGTCCCGTTTTCCTGATGGCATCGTACGTCGCATCGCTCAACAAAATCTGTCCGGGTTTCGCGGAAGACGACAGGCGTGCAGCAACATTGACCTCCTTGCCCATAACGGTGTATTCCATTCTATCGGCCGCACCGATGTTACCTGCCAACATAGCACCGCTGTTGATACCGATATGAAACATCAAGACCACCTGGCCCCGTGCTTTGCGCCGCTTATTCAGGGTTTCGACCAAGTACTGAATGAGCGCGGCACATTCGAGAGCGTGCTGCGCATGCTGCGGGTCGGGTTCCGGGGCGCCGAAGACAGCCATGACACAATCGCCTATATATTTGTCGATGTGACCATGGCAAGCATCAACGATGTGTGCAATGTAGCCAAAGTATTCATTCAGCAGGGTATTGGTTTCGTCTGCAGACATGCTTTCCGACAAGGCACTGAAACCGAAAACGTCCGCAAACAAGACGCTGGCAATGACATTTCGGCCAACCGCACCGGGCTGAGCGGCATCTCGTAACACTTCCTTGGCAACCTGGGGGGCGACATAGCGGGAGAAAGTCTGTTCCACGCGTTCTTTCTGTGCCAAGCCCTCGGTCATGTCATTCATGGCCTTCATCAACTCACCCAACTCATCATTGCGTGGCTTGGTAAAGCGGACGCCATAATCCCCGGCGGATACGGCACTGCTCACCTTGATGATTTCATGTATCGGCCGAGCCAGGCGTTTGCCCAGGACAATCGAGATCAGCGAACCGATGAGGACAAACAACAGGGTGGCCAGACTGACCGTTCGAATAGTCTGTTGTTTGGCGGATTCAACTATCGAGCGATCAAAGCCAATCAACGCATAACCTACCGTTAAGCCATCAACTTTCATCGGGCTCACTGCGGCCATCACAGTGACACCTTCACCGGTATCGTTCGCGTTCTTGGTATAAAGGAACATACGATTTTTCGTGGAATGATCGGCAACCAGCGCCGTATCAGGGACGATACCTGCCTGCACAATTGGTTTGATCTCGTCGGAATAGATCGCTGCGGCCAATAAACCACGCTGCTCGTTCAAATGATTGACAATCACCTCAAGGGTCAGCGTGTCATCGGCCAACACTGGCTCTTTGGCGACCTGGGCAAGCTGTTGAACGACGGTACGACTGGACTCGACCATTTGCTGCTCGAGCAGGACGGTTTGATCTCTGGCAACGACCCAACCTAGTATCACCATGCCTGAGCTGATAATGGCTGTAAAAGTCAGTGCCAGTTTGTAGGCGATGGGCAACTTCCTCGGGAAATAGGCCGGTAATGCCCGACCCAGAAAAGAGCTAGTCTTGTGGCTAAGCGTGCGTGACCCCGACATGCAAGCCTCGACACCGCGCATGACGCCGGCCCCTCTGAGTCAGTCCTCCTGCTGATTGCCGGGCGAATTGCTGGGCGAACTGCCAGCGAGCGGAATGCTAAGACCCCGAGTGTGATAGTCAAGTGTAAACTAACGGGCGGCGTTCGCCGAATGATGTCTAATGCTTGTTGACGTTTTG
>CAZLOC010000620.1:0-2307 GCA_964560935.1 uncultured Anaerolineaceae bacterium
CTCGCAGTTGTGTCATGGGTATTCTCGGCTGGAACGGTGTTGTGGTGAGTGAAAGGGCTGGCAAGAACCACTCACCATCTCGATTATAGCCGAGATGGTGAGTTGGTAGCCGTCCTGCGAACTGGTGCTATTGAGCTCGATCACCTAAACGCTCATTTTGATCGAACAGGTTCATCTTCTTTTCACATAAGCTGTCCGCACTCCGTTTGCCGCGCAAAATGATTTCGTATCCGTTCAGATAGGTAAAGACGCAATTTGACAAGTGCCAAAGAGTCTGAAAATGAGTAAAGGTAAGCAGTAGGGAAACTGCGAGACAAGATGTAAACTGTAAGAATGAATTTACCTCCTGAATTGCCCATATCGGCAGAGGATTGGGAAAAGACGCCCGCCACGGTGCAGGCAGTGGTTATCCTGCTTTGGGAAGAGAACCAGACGCTCAAAGCGCAAATGGTACAAATGCGAGATCAGATGGAGAAAATGCAAGCCGAATTGGACAAATTGCATGAGCGCGTCAATAAGAACTCGCGAAACTCGTCCCAACCACCTTCGAGCGACCCGCCACAGAAGAGAAGCTACCCCAAGCCCGAGTTGAGTGGTGAGAAAAAAGGTGGCAGAAAAGGACATCACGGGCATGGGCGCAAGCTGAAAGCCGCGGAAGAAGTGAGCAAGATCGTAAAAAGCCTGCCGACGATCTGTAAGGATTGCGGCACACTGCTGCTGGGAGAAGATCCCCAACCGGAGCGCCACCAGGTGAGCGAAGCTCCAGAGATCAAACCGGTCATCGTAGAATACCAACGCCACACGCTGAATTGCAGTGTATGTGGCGCGCGTAACCGGGCGGAATGGCCGGTGGAAATGCCCAGGGGAAGTTTCGGAGAGCGCTTGCAGGGCTTGATCGGTTACCTGAGCGGGCGTTTTGGGGTCAGCCAGCGAGATATGGAAGAAATGCTGGAAACGGTGTTTCATATTGAAATCAGCCTGGGGAGCATCCCCGCCCAAGAACAGCGGGTTTCTCAAGCGTTGAAACAGCCGGTTGAAGAAGCCCAGAAACATGTTCAAACGCAAAAGGCGGTCAACCTGGATGAAACCGGCTGGCATGAGTTTGCCAAGAACGTCTGGCTGTGGGTATGTACCACCCCGAGAGTGACTGTTTTCCGCATCTTCCAGGGTCGCGGCGGCAGCGGGGCAGAGGAATTGTTGGGCAACAACTTTTCCGGCACGGTTGGTTCGGACCGCTACAGCGCCTACAATTGGCTTGATCCCGTCTATCGTCAGGTGTGTTGGGCGCATCTCAAGCGCGATTTTCAGGCTTGGGTGGAGCGCGGGGGTGAATCGGCGGTGATTGGACGCATGCTGCTGGCCCGTCTCAAGCAATTCTTTGGCTTCTGGTATCGCGTCCGCGACGGCACACTTTCCCGGGTCGATTTCCAATCCATGATGCAGCCGATACGAGATGAGGTCATCGGCCTGCTGGATATCGGCACAATGCTGGGACATTGCGAAACTCGTCGTACCTGCCAGAATATTCTCAAGGTCAAGCAGGCTTTGTGGACTTTTGTCGATCGGGAAGATGTAGAACCGACCAATAATGCCGCCGAACGGGCTTTGCGCCGGGGTGTCATCTGGCGTCGCCGCAGTTATGGAACGCAAAGTGCAAACGGCAGCCTGTTTGTCGAACGTATTTTGACAGCGGTGATGACCTTGCGCCAGCAAAAAAGGGACGTGTTGGATTACCTGGAAGCTGCTTGTAAAGCCGCCAACCTGGGTATCCCTGCCCCTTCGCTGCTGCCTGCTGTTTAGAGGTTTATCTCGATACATTTTTTATACCGACTGAACGGATACCTTATCCAAATCAATGGATTGAGACCTGTACCACGCCATACCAAAATCAAAATCTGTGTCATAATTATTAAAGAAACCGATTTGAATTGCTCCGGCAATGAGGCATCGGAACAGCCCGAATTTCTTTTTTTTGAGAAGCTGTCCACGAAGCCCGTAAGAATGAATATCTTTGTGTATCGAGAAGGCCCCTCAGGCCGGACGAGTGCTCATTTAAAATAAAGTAATCCGCTGGCTGAGTTCTTTTAAAAAAATCCAACAACATGAAAGAAAAATCTTAAGAAGGAGTAAAAGATATGGCAGTAGATTTAGAGCTTGAAGCTGTTTTGCGACCGGAACAATACTCAATGCCCGCCTATCCGCCAAAGTACATCACCCTGGCGAATGGCAAAAAGATGGTGATCCGGCAAGCTGTCCGCGAGGATGTACCGGCCATTTTGAAGTCTGTTCATCCCTGCCTGTTCATTG
>CAZLOC010000621.1:0-2305 GCA_964560935.1 uncultured Anaerolineaceae bacterium
CGAATGCCTTGCGCTGGGCAGACCTGCATGTACCTGTGCTTATCCAGGCTTTTCCCGACGAGGTTGGCAAGATGACAGCAGCCGACAGGCGCGATTCCTTCTGCGGCAAAATGTCGTGTTGCAATAACCTGAATCAGTACGGTATTCAGTATTCCCTGACAACCCTGCATACGGTTGATCCGGAAAGCGATAGTTTCCGAACGGACCTGCGCAACTTTGTCGGGATGTGCCGCATGCTGCGTGGATTGAGGTCGGCTCGTCTGGGGGCCATTGGGGCTCGACCGGCAGCCTTCAAGACTGTGCGCTACAGCGAAAAACTTCTGGAGCGGTCGGGCATTTCAGTTGAAACGATCGACCTCTCCGAAATTTTTGGCCGGGCGCAAAAGCTCGCAGATACCGATGCGGTGGTGAAAACAAAAGTCGACGAGATTCATGCCTACGTTCCGACCAAAGGCATTCCATCTGGACCATTGATGAAGATGGCCAAGCTGGGCGTTGTCATTGATGGATGGATGACCGAGAACAACCTGGCAGCCAGTGCTTTGCAGTGTTGGACAGCCATGGAAGAATTCTACGGCGTGGTGCCCTGCACGTTGATGAGCATGATGAGCAACGGCCTGATGCCGTCCGCCTGTGAAACCGACATCGCCGGTCTAGTAGGCATGTATGCCATGGTTCTAGCAACTGGCAAGCCCAGTGCTATTGTGGATTGGAACAACAACTACGGCGAAGATCCGGATAAAGCTGTCATCTTCCATTGCTCGAACCTACCGAAAGACATATTCGTTGACAACATGATTTCGGTTGATGATATTCCAACTATGGATTACCAGGCCATCATCGCTGGCACAGTGGGCAAAGAAAACACCTATGGCACGGTTGTTGGTCGCGTTCGCGCCATGCCTTTCACATATTGCCGGGCATCCACCGACGAATTCAATGGGAATGTGCAAGTTTATCTGGGTGAGGGCAGCCTGACCGATGATCCGCTCAAGACTTTTGGCGGATATGGCGTTGTCGAGATTCCAAATCTACAGAAATTGCTTGCTTTCATTTGCGAAAATGGTTTTGAACATCATGTAGCTATCAACCCAACCCAATGTGCCTCTATTCTCAATGAAGGCATGAGCAAGTATCTGGGCTGGGATGTCTATTTTCACAACTAAGTGCTAACGCCTGGAATGGAAGTTAATGAAATCCGTACGCCTGCACGCTCATGGAGAACTCCGTTTGCACGATGAGCTCGAGCCAGCACCCGTTGCTGGCGAGGCGCTGTTGCAGGTTAAAGCGGTAGGTGTATGCGGATCGGATTTGCATTGGTTCGCCGAAGGGGGAATTGGTGACGCACAGTTAGAATATCCTCTTATTTTAGGGCATGAGTTCGCAGCGATCACAAACGGGGGAGAGCGGGTCGCGGCTGATCCGGCCATCCCCTGTGGAAAGTGCGAACATTGCCAGCAGGGGCATCCCAACCTTTGCCTTCAAATGGTTTTTGCAGGTCACGGTACACAAGATGGCGCACTGCGTGAGTCCATGACGTGGCCGCGGAGTTGCCTGTTCCCTCTCCCGGACGGTTTAAGCGATACTGATGGAGCTATGTTGGAACCGCTTGGCGTAGCTATTCATGCAGTGGATTTGGGCAAGCTACGCGCCGGAATGAGCGTGGGCGTGTTCGGGTGCGGACCGATCGGCCTGCTCATTGTGCAATTGGCGCGACTCTCGGGGGCGAGCAATGTCATCGCAACGGATGTACTCGCCCATCGCGTGGAGGCAGCCAAGAGCTTCGGGGCGCATCAGGCCATTTTGGCGGAAGCAGGCCAAGAGCTTGGCGAGATCCGGGCGGCGACAAATGGACGGGGAGTCGATGTCGCGTTCGAAGCGGCCGGGGAGCAGGAGGCTGTCGATGTGTCCGTCGCCGCTGTCATCCCTGGCGGAAAAGTCATCCTGGTGGGCATCCCCTCCGATGACCGCACCTCGTTCTCAGCGTCGGTAGCGCGTCGCAAGGGATTGACCATCAAACTGGTGCGCCGGATGAAGCATACCTACCCGCGTGCCATCGAACTGGTTTCAAAAGGGTTGGTGGATGTGCGTTCGCTGGTCACGCATCATTTTCCGTTAGCAGAGGCGCGTGAGGCATTTCGTGTGGCGGAGCGGCGTGAAGGTTTGAAAATCATCATTGAGGCGTGATATGGCGAATACTCTAAAGAGTACACGATACACGATTGGTGTTGACTTTGACACAGATAAGAAATAAGTTCGAAGTAACGACTTCAAATCATGGGAGATGAATATGAATCGAAACGAT
>CAZLOC010000622.1:0-2304 GCA_964560935.1 uncultured Anaerolineaceae bacterium
GAGTAAAAACGTTAGGGGTGTAATATCCCGAAGATTGAGAAAGCCGCCGGTCCGTGGGGTGGGGTCCTTCGACTGCGCTTCGCTCCGCTCAGGACAAGTGTGGGGCGTGCCCGCCCGGACGTAAACCCTTCGACCCCGGCCCGCTCCGCTCTACCGGGGCGGGCAAGCTCAGGACAGGCGTCTGGGCTAGTGTTACGAAGTCCGTTGCCCTTACAGGGTGCTTCGCGAAAGCGGACTAGCCGACATCTGTTGGCTTTGTTTTTGTAGCCGGGGGCTTAGTCCACGGCTGTGTAGGGGCGGTGGGCTTCATTTTTGCAGGGGAAAAGCCACCGGTCCGTGGATTGGGAGTGATAGATAAATCATCATTTTTGGCTATTGCACAACCCCAGGAGAAGCACTATAATAAAAAAGATAATATAAGTCCAATTAGTGCAATGCCGCTGATACAGTCTACCCTACCAGGGCCATCTGCATCGAATGCAAGTGGTTTTTTTATTGTGGGGACAACTCTATCCAAGAAGATTACAACAGCCCGGCTTATTCAAACCATCTGTGCGACTCTCGTCAAAGCGCGCACGCTTATCGTCGGGAAAGTACCCGAGGAAGGATTTTAGAATGTCACAAATCGAACAGTTAGGAGCAGGGGCCATTTGGATCTGCAACAATTGTCATACATGGTGGGGCAGTCAGATTGGCAAGCGCCCATCCACCAATTTTCTGACGCGATTGGACAAGGCAGGCTTGCTGCCTTCCTGGGAAACTTACCGTGGCTGGAAAATAGTGGCTGAACAAGCACCAAATTGCCTGGAATGCGGTAACTACATCGCTGTACCGGCCTTACAGTCAAATTAAGAGTTGCATGGTCCCCGCCTGTACCCGAAGTGTGCAGGGGCAGAGGGGTTCGCCTCCCACCGCTGCGCCCATGACGTCTCTAATGAAGGTGGTTCTGACTGCATTAGTAGCTGCCAATGTCGCTCTGGCAACGTACCTGGCAGTTTCTATACATGAGAATTGGGACAAAGTGAGGGAAGTGCTATTTGAGGCTCCCACGGTGATGGAAACGTCTCCGGCTCCACTCGAGATACCGACGCAGGTGCCCGTATCAGTTACTACCCCTGAATTTGCCACATCACCTGAAGGGACAGTCACTTCCAGTGCAACACCTGAACCCACCAGCCCCTCGGGTGATCCTCAGCCTTCGGAGACCACTGCCGCTGACAGTCCACAAGTTGCCCATCGGATCCCGAAGTGAGTACTCCCGAACCCGATGGAAAAGATAATCCCGGAAAACATCTCGGGCAAACACCTCACGGTCCGGGTGACCCTCCCGGGCAGGATAACCAGGATAACAACCAGGATAATACCCAAGATAACAACCAGGACGACAAGGATAAAAACGATAAGGATAAAAATCCATGACCGCCTCTTACCTGGACCTGGATATGCTACCCATTCCTGAATTCTCCCGTTCCTGAACCTGATCACTCCAACTGTGTAGACAACCCATTTAGAACATACCTCATCCCCCGTTTTGTTTGAGAAAGCGGGGGATGAAGTAAATATTTTGATAAGGAAATTTTTTAATGAAATGGTGACTTTCACATCAAAATCCTTTAGAGGCAGCTTTACCCTCTCGATAAACTGAACATCAAACATCCGCGCCGCTTATTGCGATTTACATTATCAGCATTGCGACCGCTATCGTTTTTTCTACGACTATTTTACGACTTGAAATTTCTATAATGATATTGGAAAAAACTTTTAGAGTTGTATGAGGCTTTGTGGGAAGCACAGATCTTATTCCGGTCTCGTCAGAAAGAATAAATGATCAAATCGGGTTGTAACTTTTTTTGCATTTCGTCGTCATGAATTTAGATTGCACCTTTCAAAAACGAAAGGTGAAGTCACGTTGAATCACCCGTTGGTCTTGAGGGTTTTTCGGGATGTAAAAACTTTAGTGGTATGGGGAAAAACTGAATATATTTTTTCAAGTGTGGAAGCGATGAAACAAGGATCACGCCTGGTCGCCTAACCTTCTGAGGTTGCAGATACTGGGAACAGAAGGGAAAATCCTTGCGGAGCGAATAGCGAAACCGGCCACGGGTCGTTTTCGCTTTTTAAGTTTAATTCGTTCGGCTCGACATCGGTCATCGCAGCTATCAACACAGAAGAAGCAAAACTTTCACCCTGGGAGGGCACAATGTTTACTCACACCCCGTTTTCCAACACTAATTGGAATAAGGCATCTTTTCGCGTTCAACTGGCCAGGATCAGGCAAGTCGTGATGATCCTGGTCTTTCTTGC
>CAZLOC010000623.1:0-2303 GCA_964560935.1 uncultured Anaerolineaceae bacterium
GCAACCAAGCAGCGAACTGGCCTTTTTTTCTGGCATTTACATTGATCATCCTCGGTGTTATCTTTTGGGGATTATCCCGTTGGAATGTCAAAGCCTTCTTTGGAGAGAGGCATGAGCCATCATTCTAAAATTCAAAAACTGCGCGAGACCAAAGCCCAAAGTCGCCTGGGGGGTGGGGAGGAGCGCATTGCCGCACAACATAACCGCGGGCGGTTGACCGCTCGCGAGCGCATCGACCTGCTGCTCGACAAAGGCTCATTCCGCGAGGTGGATGCCTTTGTCGTCCACCGTACCAATGATTTCGGATTGGACCAGCAAAAATACCTGGCAGATTCTGTGATCACCGGTTGGGGCACGGTCGAAGGGCGGCTGGTGTATGTTTTTTCGCAAGACTTCACTGTATTCGGCGGCAGTTTAGGAGAGGTACATGCCGAGAAAGTCTGCAAATTGATGGACATGGCCATCAAAAACGGCGCTCCGATCATCGGGTTGAACGACTCTGGCGGGGCGCGCATCCAGGAAGGCGTGGTCTCCCTGGGCGGCTACGCCGATATTTTCTTGCGCAACACCCTGGCCTCGGGGGTTATCCCCCAGATCAGCGCTATCATGGGGCCCTGCGCCGGCGGCGCAGTCTACTCACCGGCCCTGACTGATTTTATTTTTATGGTGCGCAACTCCTCCTACATGTTCGTTACCGGTCCAGAGGTGGTCAAAACCGTCACACACGAGGAAGTCTCATTCGAAGACCTGGGCGGCGCTGGGGTGCACTCTGAGATATCCGGGGTCTGCCACGTGGCCACCGATACCGAGGCCGACACCCTGTACATGATGCGCAAGTTACTCACCTATTTACCGCAAAATAACATGGAGGATCCGCCTTTCATGCCACCTGGCGATGACCCTTTGCGCATGGAAGACGCACTGGATCAGCTTGTTCCCGACGATCCAAGCAAGCCCTATGATATAAAAGATGCCATCCATTTGATCGTAGACGATGGTCAGTTCTTTGAAATCCATGAGAATTACGCCCAAAACATCGTCATCGGATTTGCTCACCTGGGTGGGCACAGTATCGGCATAGTCGCCAACCAACCCGCCGTCGTGGCAGGCGTACTGGACATCAACGCCTCCGATAAAGCTGCTCGCTTCGTGCGCTTCTGCGATGCCTTCAACATCCCGATCGTCACTTTCGTGGATGTGCCCGGCTTCATGCCCGGCACCGCTCAGGAGCATGGCGGCATCATCCGCCACGGTGCCAAGCTGCTCTACGCTTACTGCGAGGCCACCGTGCCCAAGCTGACCGTGGTAACGCGTAAGGCTTACGGCGGAGCATACGACGTAATGAGCAGCAAACATATCCGCGGTGATGTCAATCTGGCCTGGCCTTCGGCGGAGATCGCCGTGATGGGGCCAGACGGTGCGGTCAATATCATCTTCCGCAAAGAGCTCGCCCAGGCGGAAGACCCGGTGGAGCGTAAAAGCGAGCTGGTCACTGAATACCGGGAGAAATTCGCCAATCCTTACGTAGCGGCCTCGCGCGGTTATATCGACGATATCATCGAACCACGCGAGACGCGTCCGCGCCTGGTTAATGCCCTGGAAATGCTGGCCAATAAACGCGACGCCAACCCATCCAAGAAGCACGGCTGTATTCCTCTTTAAAACCATGCAGAGGTTGGTACCGGTCAACGGGCATCAGATTTTCGTCGAAACACGCGGTCCCCTGCAAGGGTTCCCGGTAGTCTTGCTGCATCATGGCATCGGGTCGGTACGCTCCTGGAAAGACCAAACTCCCCTCCTGGCTGAGGCTGGCTATCGCACCCTGGTCTACGATCGTTGGGGGCATGGCAAATCGGATCCGCGGCCGAGATTAGGAATGCCCTATTTCGAAGAAGACCTGGCAGACCTGGAATTATTGCTCAATTATTTCAAAATTTCACAGGCTGCCCTGATCGGCCATAGTGACGGCGGGAAGATTGCCATGTATTACGCCGCGCGTTGCCCAGACCGGGTGATATCCTTGATTGTGGTTTCGACCAATATCTATATCGAACCCAAGATGATTCCCGGCATCCAGGGCTTGTTGAAAAACTTCGAAGACGATGCTCGCTTCCGTGAAAAATTGCGTCGGGTGCACGGAGATAAAGCGGAAGCGCTTTTCCGCAGCTGGTATACAGGCTGGACAGACCCCACGAACCTGAGTTGGGATATGCGCCCAATCCTGAGGCAGATTGCCTGTCCAACTCTGGTTGCCCTGGGATTGGAGGACGAGCACGCCACCCCCCGGCACGCCCAGGACATCG
>CAZLOC010000624.1:0-2296 GCA_964560935.1 uncultured Anaerolineaceae bacterium
ATTATAGGTCAATAAAAAATATGATGGTCAAGAAGCTATTGCAGGATTTGGATTATTTTGAATAAGTGCAATTACTATTCTTTGGTCAAACATTAAATTTCCGATCTTGTAGGTTCAATATTTGTGCTAAGATATCCCCACATTAATGCTCCAAAAGGGGCGCATGGCTTTACTCAATCCGAAACCATGCACCCTTAAGTAGCCAAAAAGGTCAATACACTTCACATTTATGAGGTCGTGGGTTCGAGTCCTCGCAAAGCATCCCCGAAGGGGGCTCCGCGCCCATAGAGAGTCATCGTTTTGCGGTGGCTCTTTTTTATCCCATCCATGCCTCCGCAGGGAAGATGTAAGGTCGTGGGTTTCCCCTTCGGGGATGATACGAGTCCTCGCGAAGCACCGTTCGTCCAGCTTGACTGGGTCCCCGCCGAAGGTCCCCAAAGAGGGAAGGGGCTCCGCCGTTCATTTTGTACTGACAAATCTTTACCTAACCTTTACAATATCTCTCGAAATTGCGACTAAAATGGCTCGAATATTCAAAATTAGGAGTTTAATAGTGAAGAAACAAACAGTCACCGTAATCATTACCACGGTCATCACCGTTATAGTGGTTCTTGCCGCAATTATTTTTCTCATGCCGGTCATCGGGCCGCGTTACCTGCACCCGTTGATGATGGGGAACCAGCCTGCGCCGACAAGCCTGGATATGTCCAGCGCGCATCTTTCGGATAACGGCTTGTTCCGCGTTTCATGGACGAGCGACCCGTCATCCCCTCCGCTCAACCAGATCCACACCTGGACGATCCATGTCGAGACCACAGACGGTCAGCCTGTAGAAACTGCCGAGATCAGCGTGAATGGCGGAATGCCCCAACACGGTCACGGACTGCCAACCAGCCCGCAGGTCACGCAAAACCTGGGCAACGGCGATTATCTCGTTGAAGGCATGAAATTCCAGATGCTCGGTTGGTGGGAAGTGCGCTTCAATATCACGGCGGACGGCCAAAGCGATACGATCACATTCAATTTGACCCTGGAATAGAAGCATGAGGCGCGCTTATTGGATCGTTGGCGGGATTACACTCATCGCCGTGGCAATTGTCCTTTGGACAGCGAACAGGCCTGCATCGTGGACCGAAGCGGAAGTCGCCACGCTCCGTTCTCTCTGGATCGGAAGCCTGCCTCCGTTACCCCCGGACCCATCCAACGCCTATGCAGATGATTCGCAAGCCGCGGCTTTTGGGCAGGCGCTCTTCTTCGATACGCGCTTCAGTTCCAACGGGGAAGTTGCCTGCGCCACCTGCCACATCCCCGACAAAATGTTCAACGATGGTTTGCCGCTGGGACAGGGTGTGGGAAGGATGACCCGCAGAACCATGACGATCATCGGCACGGCATACAGTCCCTGGTTGTTTTGGGATGGGCGCAAGGACAGCCAGTGGTCACAGGCGCTCGGCCCGATGGAAAGCCCGGTCGAGCACGGCGGCACCCGCACGCAGTACGCGCATCTGATCGACGAGCAATACCACGCTCAATACGAGTCCGTCTTTGGTGAACTGCCTGATTTTTCCCACCGCGCCCGTTTCCCTGATGTAGCCGGACCGGTGGATGAGCCTTCTGCCCACGCTGCCTGGGACGCGATGACTCCCGCAGACCGCGAGGCGGTAACCCAGGTGTACGTGAACATGGGCAAGGCTATCGCCGCGTATGAGCGAGCGATCGTACCCGGGCCATCGCGTTTTGATGTGTATGTGGAAGCTCTGTTAAAGAATGATAAAGAAGGCATGCAAACCACGCTTACGAAAGATGAAGTGGCGGGGCTGCGATTGTTCATCGGGCGGGCGCAATGTATAAAATGTCATAACGGGCCGCTTTTTACGAACAACGAGTTTCATAACACAGGCGTCCCAGCCGCCGAAGGTTTGCCCGCTGACGATGGCCGCGCTTCGGGCGTGAGCAAAGTTCTCGAAGATGAATTCAATTGCCTGAGCCAGTGGAGTGATGCGGGAGAAAACGACTGCGCCGAATTACGCTTTGTCACATCAACAGGCGAGCAGCTCGAGGGCGCTTTCAAGCCGCCTACGCTGCGCAATGTAGCCGAATCTGCGCCGTACATGCACGCAGGCCAATATACCACGCTGGCGAAAGTTTTGGGACATTACAACCATCCCCCGCACGCGCCCCTCGGCCATTCGGAATTGGAGCCGCTTGGTCTGACCGCAAACGAGCTGGCGCAACTGGAAGCCTTCTTGCGTGCTTTGAGTGGGGTGCTGATTGTCCCTCCTGAATTACTGGTATC
>CAZLOC010000625.1:0-2294 GCA_964560935.1 uncultured Anaerolineaceae bacterium
ATCGGAGCAATTTAACGGCATTTTCTCCCACTTCGGGCTGTCCAAAAAGGAAAAAAGCAGGCTTTTTGGACAGCCTCTACAGTTTTTATAAAAAACTTCATCTACAAACGAACTACACGGCTTCTGCGGCTTCTTCCTTTTGGGGCTGCTGATTAATCTGGTATTCTTCTTCCCAATTCTCCACAAACTTCAAGCGGATATACCCATAGCGCACCAACAGCATGACCACACCCGCCAGCGCCATGAGGCCAGCCACGAGGCGCGAGTAGCTCAAGTCCGTACCGGGGATGCGGGGTTGGTTTTGCCTTTTTCCCAAAATCTTGACACTTTCTTGACGTCAATCTTTACTTCCTTGTCCCCATTTTGACTGACAACTGCATACACTAAAGTCCGAGGAGGCACGTATGAACGATCTAATCTACATCGGACTCACGCTCTTGTTCTTTTTCCTCACGTATGGACTCATCCTGGTCTGTGAGCGGTTGATGGAGGACAAATCATGAACGCATTGTATCTGATCGCAGGCGTTATTACGCTGATCTTGTTTGTCTATCTTGTTCTGGCACTGCTTAAACCGGAATGGTTCGGATGAATATTTATAGCTGGTTCCAACTCATTTTCTATATAGTGGTTTTGCTTCTTCTGGCAAAACCGCTTGGTTCGTTCATGGCGAAAGTCTATCAAGGCGAACGCACCTTCCTGGATCGTGTTTTGGGTCCCGTTGAACGGTTCATTTATAGCGTCTCAGGCGTCAAACCTGATGAGGAAATGAACTGGAAAACATACGCCATTGCCGCAATGTTCTTCAACGCATTGGGATTGCTGGTGCTTTATGGCTTACAGCGTTTCCAAGCTGTGCTGCCGCTCAACCCTCAGGGACTTGGCGCGGTCACGCCCGATTTGTCATGGAACACCGCGGTCAGTTTTGCGACCAACACGAACTGGCAGGGATATGGCGGTGAGGTAACGATGAGTTATCTCACCCAGATGCTCGGCCTGGCGATACAGAACTTCGTTTCAGCAGCGATGGGCATGGCTGTGCTGGTCACCTTTATTCGCGGGATTGCCAGACACACATCCAAAACCATTGGCAACTTCTGGGTGGACTTGACTCGCACCACGCTTTATATCCTTCTGCCACTTTCACTCGTAGTGGCACTCATCCTTGTTTCACAGGGCGTGGTCCAGACATTCAGCCCGTATAAAACCGTGACGTTATTGCAACCCACGGTTGACGTGAATGGAAATGCTATTACGGAGCAGGTGCTTGCCGTCGGTCCCGCCGCATCGCAAATTGCGATCAAGCAATTGGGCACTAATGGCGGCGGCTTCTTCAACGTCAACTCAGCTCATCCTTTCGAAAATGCAACACCGCTCTCAAACTTCTTTGAGGTGTTGTCCATTCTCGTGATTTCGGGTGCGCTGTGCTACACATTCGGCAAGATGGTGGGCGATACGCGCCAGGGTTGGGCAATTCTCGTTGCAATGACAATTGTCTTTGTCGCGTTGCTGGGAGTCGCGGTCTGGACAGAGCAGGTTGGAAATCCTGCCTTTACGGCAATGGGGATAGATCAGATCCAAACCAATATTAATCCTGGCGGAAATATGGAAGGGAAGGAAGTCCGTTTTGGGATCGCGAACTCCGCGCTATGGGCAACTGCCACAACCGCCGCGTCGAATGGATCGGTCAATTCCATGCACGATTCATACATGCCTCTCGGCGGAATTATCCCGATATGGTTGATGCAGTTGGGCGAGATTATCTATGGTGGTGTCGGCTCGGGCCTGTACGGAATGCTGGCATTCGTCATCATCGCTGTTTTTGTTGCAGGCTTGATGGTGGGACGCACGCCCGAATACCTTGGAAAGAAGATCGAGGCGTATGAGATGAAGATGGCGTCTGCCATGATCCTGATTCCTGTGATGGTGGTGCTGGCTGGAACTGCCATTGCTGTGATGAGTGAGGCAGGCAGGGCAACCATTTACAACCCATCCGCTCATGGATTCAGCGAAGTCCTCTACGCATTCTCCTCGGCAGGAAACAACAACGGTTCTGCATTTGCAGGACTTGGCGCAAACACGCCGTTCTACAATACCGCGCTCGGCTTTGCCATGCTTTTCGCTCGCTATTGGCTGGCGATCCCGGCTTTGGCGATTGCGGGTTCGTTGGCGCGCAAAAAGAAAGTCCCTGCCAGTGCTGGAACCCTGCCCACGCACACACCTTTGTTTATCGGCTGGCTCATCGGCGTAATCATCATCGTCGGCGCGCTGAGTTTTCTCCCCGCGCTGGCGTT
>CAZLOC010000626.1:0-2283 GCA_964560935.1 uncultured Anaerolineaceae bacterium
CCGCGCATGATCTTGTAGCGCGGGAACATATCCTTGAAGGCACGCGCCAGCACGTGATGCACGCCAGGTTTGCCGTTAGCGGTCGGTGGGCCTTCATAAAAGACATACTCCGGCCCGCCTTCACGCTGCTCGACAGTTTTCTTGAAGATGTCGTTCTGCTTCCAGAATTTCAGCACACCTTCTTCCATCGAGATGACGTCGAGTTTGGGAGATACTGGTTTGAACATAGCTAGTCTCCTTCTTATGTCACCCTGAACAAAGTCAAGGGTCTACCCCTGGCGGGGCACACGTCCCGCGCGAAGCGCGGGGAGATTCTTCGCCCTTTCAGGGCCCAGAATGACATGCGTTCGGTAGTTATAAATAAAAACGCTCATCCCAACAGGGACGAGCGCGCTGCCCGCGGTACCACCCTGATTCCTGCACTCGCCGTTTAAGGCTTGCAGGCTCTCAGTAGAGTACGGCCTTGAGGCTTATACTCCCGTCCTGGTAACGATGGACGACTTCGGCTTTCCTACTCGGTAGGACGAAATAATATTTCCTCCTACGTTTCAAATCGCAGCTCCGGGAGGATTTTCAACCTATCTGGCTGACCCGGCTCTCACCGCACCCGGGCTCGCTGCCAGCATGGACGGGTTTACTCGTTCCCATTATTGCCTTTGTTAATTGCGCGTATTATACACACTTATCCAATGCTGGGCAAGGCGATTCCGTAACTCGCATTTCTCAAAATGAATATGTCATTGCGAGCGCACTTTCCTGACACCGACCGTCAGGACGGTGTGCGAATCAATCTCCTCAATAAAACAGAAGATTGCTTCGACGGCGTCCTTCGACTTCGCTACGCTGCGCTCAGGATACCGTCTCGCAATGACATGTTCAAATGGATTCTAGCGTCAACACAGTAATCTCAGGCCGGCAATTGAAGCGTACATACGGCGGGACCATTCCAACCCCCCGATTGGTGTACTGGAGCATATCACCTACCCGATACAAGCCCTGTGGATATTTCTTGCCCAGCCGTGGCAGGACAGGCGGTCCGAAATAGGGAAGCACGATCTGTCCGCCATGCGAGTGACCGGAAATCTGCAAGTCGAAGCGCCTATCGAGTGAGCTGGTATCGGCAAAATCGGGCTCATGCGCCAGCAGGATGGCACACTCGTCTCGAGGGATTTGCGCCTGGACCAGGTCCAGGCGATCATCTTTATACCAGATGTTGTCCACGCCAGCCAAATACAGGGATTCGCCCCCGCTCTTGAGAACGTGAGTGCTGTTGTTCAAATCCACCACGCCGCCCGCCTGGAAAATCCACTGCATGACCGTTGGGTCTACCCAGTAATCGTGATTGCCCTTTGTCCCAACGGTCAGGTATTCTCCGGTATTGGCGCTCAGGATCTGGACCAACTCACTGTACCGTTCCCGGTCCTCTTGCTGGAAATGCCGGGAATGCCCCAACGTAAGGTCGCCCGTGATCGCCAACAGGTCGGGGGAAAGGCTGGAGACAGCCGAAAAGACCTCTTTCAGGCGCTCGGCGTCCATCCAGCCACCAAAGTGCAGGTCGCTGATCTGTACCAGCCGGAACCCCGAAAAGGACTTCGGCAGGCGCGGCAATTTCAACTTCAGTTCGGTCACTTCCAGCCAGGAGGGTTCATATTTCGACATATAAAAGCCACCGCCAAAGGTGAGCAGCGCCAGGTCCAACCCGGCAATCTTCAGTAAACGTAAAAAGTCCCGCCGGGTTACAGCGCTTTTTGATTTAGAATATGGATGTTCTCGATTCATTTCTTTTCAATAATGCGGGTTGTGGGGCAACCCCACTTCCCCATCTTAAGGACCGCTCGATGCAGAATCTCTCTTTTGACAACCTGCAGATTATATCCTATGCAGAGCAGAGCACTTCCGTTCCGGGCGGATATCTCTTGCGGGGTGCAAATGTCTCGCTCGAATTCGAAAGCCAGCCGAAAGGATACTACCGCCACGGTTGGCAATCATGGAGTCTGACGACCTGGCAGGCCCCAACCTTTCGCCTGCCTCCCCAAAAACCGGCCATCCTGCGTCCCATGCAAACCGACCCGGTCTATGTGGAACATCCCGTCCCGAACGGCGCCTGGCTGGGCGCGGTGGATTTCAAAGACGGTAAGGTCCTTTTGCTGGGCGCGCTGGGGCTGGAAGCCCATGTCGCTTTACACGGCCGGCCCCACGGGGGTGCTTCGCAATCCCACGGGGACGCTGTGCAGCTTCACGGGTGGTACGAAGTACCCCGTATGGGGCACGAAGCGGGGGACG
>CAZLOC010000627.1:0-2277 GCA_964560935.1 uncultured Anaerolineaceae bacterium
GACCTGATCCGGACAGAACTGCAATTGCCGGAGAGCCTCAACCTGGTAATGACCGTGGCCGTGGGGGTTCCGGACCCAGCGCATCCTTTGGCTGCCTTTAAAGCCGGGAGGCACATGCGAGCCAAAGGGGTTTTCCTGCCGGTATTCACACAGCGGACAAAAACGAGAGCCGGGGCGGACAGCCATCAGCACGCCACAGCGTTCACAGCGGGTAAGGCGGCCTTCATGAAGCAAGATCGGTCCATCCTGTTCAAAAACCTGTTCAAACAGGGGGGAGTGATCGGCAGTGATCGCTCCTGGGACACAAACCTGTTGGCAAATCTGACAGGCAATACACGTCTTGGGATCGAAGGCCAGCATGAACCTTGACTGCTCCTGGTCCTGAGAAAAAGTGATGGCGCCTGTGGGACATGCCCGGGCGCACACTCCGCAAGCGGTACACTGCTCGGATATGGATAGGATGGCATAACCCAACCCCTCGAGAGAGCCGCCCTCTGTACCAACTTTTTGGGCATCGATATGCTCCTTTGCAGCGATAATCCGGCGCCGGTCGCGGCCAGGCGAGCGCTTGTGAGGGACGGATTCGGTGGCGCTGAAAGCTCGTCCAGCAGCGAGCTGGCTCTGGCGAGTTGCCAACCGGAAGAGATCCCTCCGCGAGAGCGGCGGATTATCTGCATTCCATACCGACCGTACCAGAAGGTCATCGTGCGTCGCGTAGTTTTTCCAAGATAAGCGATCAGACCAACCATAGGGTTCAAGATACTGCTGGGCTGTCTTTATTTGCTGTTGGATATATGGTTGCAACGATCCCCATGGACACTGAGCGCAGGCGTCGGTGCGGGCAACGATTTTTTTCGCTCCAAGGGATACGAGTGCGAGATAGGCGCCCGTGCCTAGACCGGCGAGACAGGCCTTCACCTGGATGGCAACGTCTGTCGCCGCGCTACCAAGGTTGCTGTAAGGATTTGCTTCACAGACTAACTCAAAGGCCTCGGGGTCTATTCGAAGTGCGCAATTTAATAGTGCCAATACTGCATCGTCAGCCGCATAGGCGCCGGTAGGACAAGCCGGCAAACAGGCATAGCATGACTGGCAATCAGCCTGTTTCAAACTGGGTGGCTGCCCTGGTTCGATAGCCTGAACCGGGCAGAGTCCAAAACAGGCTTCACAAGTTGCGTAACGATGGGTGCTGTATAGACAACGGCTGGAATCGAATGTTACTGAGGAGCGATCCATGCCAGCCAAACGTTCGGCGGCCGACAGGATGTTCATGCTGCATTTACCTCTGATGATTTCAATTCAATCACATTGACTAGTTCCCTGAGACTACCACGCAAAACCAATGCAATCCCTTTGAAGAAATCCGTTTTTGCGTTTTCGTGCAGGTGTTTACAAAAAATGGGCGCCCATACGAATAAGTGTTGCATTCCAAAATCACGTTGGGCGTCAAGCGCATTATTGAAAGTCTCGTAGTCATGTTTCTCGAAAGCAGTTAAAGCATGGTGCGCCAGGTGAGCCATAAAAACCAATTCCAAACCAATGTTATCGTCTGGTTCATTTTTAAAATGCTCAGAAACCAGACCGAATCGATTGTACCAGGATCTAACCTGGAGCGTCGATTCCTGAAAAATCAATCGGCCTTCTTTAACATAAACCGATTCCCACGGGGCTACTTTGGCTGGGCCCGGGCCAATAAATAGATGAACATAATCTCCCTCTACTCGATCAAATATTTCATCCAGGTTTCCCTGGAATCCTTCAATCCATGATTTGATTTTTTTTGCACCCTCCTGCGTTTCGGATTGTTGTGCTCCAAAAGGAATATCATCAAAAACATTTTCCTTGACAAGGGATTCGAACCAAGCCTTATCTGGATACTCGTAAAGTAATTTTCCAAGCAGGTTGAAAAGGAGGATTTCCCCGGTCAGTATTACCGGCCAATCTAGCTTCGAGGATGTCAAATTCATATTACAAGTAGCCTCCGTAGGTTGAAATAAATGTTTTTATGAGCGGTTCTCTGTTTTTTTGTTTTTCTTCCACCAATGAAGACCTGCCAGCGGCAGGGCTGCCAGGCTAACCAGCGCCAGAGTGTACGCTATAAAGGCGAACACTTGTGCAAAATTACCCCCCCAACGCGCAAAGCCATCGCGGATTCGCGCTGCTAGCGTGGGTTGAAAGATGTAATTGGTTTGGGAAGGCGCTGGTAGCACCAAAGCATCCAACACGACAGGATCGATTTTTATGGCTTTTAGGCCATGGTTGTTGTTCAGGTTCACC
>CAZLOC010000628.1:0-2272 GCA_964560935.1 uncultured Anaerolineaceae bacterium
GGGTTACCGCTTCCGTGCGGCTGGCGACGCCTAATTTGGACAGGATGTTACTGACATGGGATTTGACTGTGGATGGACTTACGATCAGTCTTCCGGCGATCTGCGTGTTGTTCAATCCTTCGACCATAAGGACCAGCACTTCACGTTCGCGCTCCGTCAGATCGACGTCGGGCGCTGGCGGTTGGTTGGCTTTCTCAACCAGGGCTTGCGCGGCCTCGGGAGAGAGCGTGGCGCGGCCGGAATGCGCAGCGCGGATGGCCCGGGCAAGCTCATCAGCGGAGACATCTTTGAGCAGATAGCCAATCGCTCCGGCCTCCAGTGCGTTCTTGACCAGGTCTCCCTCTTTGAAGCTGGACAGTGCAATGACTTGCACCTGTGGAAATTTCCGGCAGATTGCGCGTGTTGCGGTTACCCCGTCCATATCTGGCATGACCATATCCATCAACACCACATCCGGCAGGGTCTCGCCACAGAGTTGGATGGCGGCTGCGCCGCTTTCAGCTTCACCCGCCAGTTCGAGGTCGTCGAAGGCTTTCAAGAAGAGCGATAACCCTTTGCGCACCATCGTGTGATCGTCAACAAGCACAACGCGAATGGGGTACGAGGGTGAGACTGTCATAGGGCCTCCTTGGGCGAGGGGTTAGTCCAATGGAGCGCGAGTTCAGTGCCGTGACCAGGCTGGCTCGTGATCGATAAGAGCGCCCCAACTGCCTCGCTCCGCTCGCGCATCATTTTCAAGCCATAGTGACCGGAGAATGTTTGCTCAGGGTCAAAGCCTTGACCATCATCGCGAATGCGCAACTCGATCATGGCTCCTTCTTGCTTTAAATTTATCTCAACCTGGCTGGCTTTGGCATGTTTGGCAACATTATTAAGCGCTTCCTGGGACACGCGGTAGAAGGCTACCTGTACTTCGGCGGGGAGGATAATCTCCCCCTTAACGGTTACAGTAACTGGTATATCGATCCGGCCTGAAAGCGCATTTCCCAACAAACGCAACAAGTCGCCCAGGTCTGAATCGGTCAACGTTGAGGGCCGCAGTTCGGCCAAAAGTGCGCGCATCTCGGCTTGTGCGCTTCTAGTTAACTTGCGCAAGTCCTCGAGTGATTGTCGCGCTAGGTCCTGATCCTGTTCCCACAGGCGCGGCATGACCTCGGCAATCAGACCCGCGGAGAAGAGTGATTGATTGATGGCATCGTGCAAATTGCGCGCCAGGCGCTGCCGTTCTTCCAATACAGCGAGTGCCTGTGCTTGTCCATACAATTCTGCGTTGGCCATAGTGATGGCGGCCTGATTGGCTACACTAAGAGCCAGGTCAGCGTGATGGGAGGTGAAATAATTTGGCGACTCGTGCGCCACACCTACACCGCCAATAATGCGGTTTCTCACCGCCAGCGGTACCCACATCCAGGATTTCATCCCGTCGAGCAACATAGCAGCCCCATCGTCCAGAAGCGAACGCAAAAATTGCGCGCGCGGGTCCTCGCTCCACACATCAGCGATGCGAATAGGATGATGTCTGTTGAATAACGCTGCCAGGATTTCCGGACCCTGTAGGTGGACGCGAAAAGGCGAGGATTGCTCCAATTGCGACGTCCCCCGCATCGCCAGGGTGACCAGGGTAGAGTCTTCCAATCCGAATAGTCCGCCATGTGTGTACTGGACGATCTCTCGTAATTGGTCGAGGATCAAACCCGGCTGAAATTCCAACGTGGATGCCAGAGTATGCGAGATTTCCAACAACATAGCCTGTTCATGGGTGCGGGTTTCCACACGCTGTTGGAGATTCTGTTCTGCCTGAATCCGTTTGCTGACATTCCGGACAATCCCCAGCAAGCATGACCGGCTTTGATAGGTGAATGGCACCCCGCGCCATTCAGCAAAAAATGTTGAGCCGTCCCGGCATACGTGCATTATCAAAGTATCAAACACGCCGTCCGATTGAAACGCCCGGATATACTCAGTGAATACATGCTGGCTGTCGGGGTGTATGAATGCTGTCAGTTGCAATCCGATGAATTCTGCGCGGGTATAGCCGTGCATCAGGCAGGCCGCAGGATTCGCCTCGACCACGAGACCGCTTTCCAAATCGTTGATGATCAAGCCGTCGTTGGCGGAATCGAAAATGCTTCGATATTGCCATTCTTTTTCTTCAGACGGTGGTTGGTTCAAGCCTTTGTTCACGATGGTACCCTTTTGCTGAGTTCAACGGCTTGCAGACGGTGGATTTCAGCCAATACATCTTCCGGCTTGGTTTCCATTTCAAGGTCTG
>CAZLOC010000629.1:0-2267 GCA_964560935.1 uncultured Anaerolineaceae bacterium
CGTTTTCCATTCAAACGCATGATATTTTTTCCTTTCAAGATGTTTTGCAACATTATAGACATTCCCCGGCTAAAATGCAACAAAAAGAGTCTTATTTACCGCCAGGCTAGATAAGACTCGCGAGCCTTCCAGAACCTATTGCTCTGGTCGGTTTTGAGACCCGACCAGAGAAGAATCAAAAGGGTGTTTAATTCAGTATAGAACTCATCGCCCTTGCCACTGTCTGATAGACCGGCGATTCATCCCCCAAATCCACGAGCGGCCTGCCCGAAAATTCAAAAGCAGAAAGGTCATTATTGGCAGGAATGACACCTAACAAAGGAATGCCTATTTTTTCTGCAAATTTCTCGATCTCCGGGTGCAATTCGCCGTCCGGGACGCGGTTGATGATGAGATAGGCATTCTCGATGTTGATCTCGAGTTCCTTGCGCATGTCAGCGATGCGCTGGGCGGCCACCAGCCCGCGCTGGGTCGGGTCGCTGATGATGAGCAGGTGCTGGACATCGCGCGTGGTGCGGCGGCTGAGATGCTCCATGCCGGCCTCGTTGTCGATCACAACGTAGGCATAATGCTTGCTCATGCCATCGATCACATCACGCAGGTTGTGGTTAACCGCGCAATAGCAGCCCTGCCCTTCGCCGCGCCCCATAGCGATCAGGTCAAAACGCGAGCCCTCCGCCAGCGACGAACGGACGTGATATTCCAGATAGTCGCGTTTGTTGATCCCGCCGGGCAGGTTCCCCATCGCGGCCCCACCCTGCACCAGCGACGTTTTGACCTGCTGCAGCATATCTTCGCGGATGTCGCCGACCGTCCACTCCAGGTCCAGGCCGAGCACCATGTTCAGGTTGGCGGACGGGTCCGCGTCGATGGCCAGGATGCTGCCGGTCTGGTTTTGGGCCAGATATTTGATCACCATACCGGCGACAGTCGTTTTTCCTACGCCGCCTTTGCCTGCGAGTGCAATCGTTGTTGTCATAGCTCCAAATCCTTATCAGTTTTTTACCGCAAAGACCGCCAAGAACGCGAAGAAAAAAACGCTTTGCGTGCTTTGCGAGCTTCGCGGTTCATTTAGTCCGGTCTATCAGTTTTTCTGCCATTGCGTGCGCCGATTCCTTGAGTTCAGGCACATGGTCATAGACCGGGATGCCCAACCGGTCTGCTTCTTGCACCTTTAAATCGGCTGGGAGGAATCCCAGAACCGGCAATCCTGGCGTTTCAATTTCCAGGAATTTAGATTCCTCATTGTTCCGCACCTTATTGCCAACCAAATACAAGCGCTTCAGACCAATATCATTGGCCAGCTTCTTGATCTGCGCAGCTGTACCCAGGCTGCGACGGGTCGGCTCGACCACTACGATCATTGCATCTACAAAATCCACCGTGGCGCGACCAAGGTGCTCCACGCCCGCATACATGTCTAACAGCAGTACATCGTCCTTGCGGAAGAGCAGGTGTGTGAAAAGCGTCTTCAACATAGCAGATTCGGGACAGATGCAGCCGGAGCCGCCTAAATCCACGGAACCAGACTCCAGCAAGCGCACACCGCGATGCACTACGCTGAAGCGCTCCGGGAGGTCGTCTACGCGGGGATTGAGCGTGAAGAATCCGCCTACTGTGCCGGGTTTCGCGCCTGTACGTTCTTCGATGAGCGCATCCATCTCGGCAATTGGACTGAGCTTAGCGCGTAACTCGTCAGGAAATCCTAATGCGCCAGCCAGGCAGGGGCTGGGGTCGGCATCCACAGCCAGGACGTCCCGGCCTTGATCCGCGTAGACTTGCGCCAGCAGCGCGGTCAGGGTCGTCTTTCCAACACCACCTTTTCCAGTGATGGCAAGTTTCATTTCATCTCCTTTTTAGGGCGTTGCCAATTGCTGCACCTCATAAGTATAGCCGTCTTTCAAAGTTTTCTGGCTTTCCATGTACTTCAAGACGAACTGTCCGCAATTGCTGCCGATCTCGTTTTCTACCACCTCGCCGATGCTGACGATGACATCATAGCCGACTTCGGTTAGTGACTGAGCCACTGCCTGCCCGGTCTCGGAGCGATACGGGTCGATGTGCGTGGACAGGCCGTTTTGCACCGCGTGGCAAGTCGGGTTGACCGGCGTGATCTTCACTAAATAGCGTTCCGGGTCGAAGTAGCGCAGCATCATACCCGGTTCTACCGGCATACCTTCGGCCAGCGCAAAATTGAGCGTGATCTTGCGGTCACCAGTGCAGTAAAAGCGCTTACCATAAGCCGCCATCTGCGCAAAAGACCACTT
>CAZLOC010000630.1:0-2262 GCA_964560935.1 uncultured Anaerolineaceae bacterium
CACCCTTGGCGTAAGCAGTCAGGCTGGCGCCGGTTTGGTGCAGGGTTGTCATGCGTTTTGTTTCTGAAGAAAATGGGATTTCCTGCACACGCGGAAATTCGGCATCGAGGGAATCTTTGGATAACCCGGCTTTGGCTGCCGCAACCACCAATGCCCCTTCGGTTGGGTCGCCCTTGATATCCCAGTCCTGCCCTACGCCATCCTTGCCGGGGACAAGCTGTGTATCCGAACAAAGAACGGCCGCACGCAACATTTGTACGAGCTGCTCAGAAGGCGCGACCGAGGCGCCGCCGATAAGCGAGAACTCACCAGTGGGAACATAGCCTGCGCCAGACACACTGATTAACTGGCCCGCGGTATAGATCTTCCGAACCGTCATTTCATCTTTGGTCAGTGTGCCCGTTTTGTCTGAACAAATGACCGATGTGCTGCCCAGAGTTTCCACAGCCGGCAACTTGCGGATGAGGGCATTTCGTTTCACCATTTTCTGCACGCCAATCGCCAGCGAAATGGTGACCACAGCGGGCAAGGCTTCAGGAACCACAGCAACCGCCAGGGCAATGCCGAAGATCAGCATATCAATAAAGGGCTGGCCGCGCAGCAAGCCGAGCGCAAAAATCAAACCCACGACGACAAATGCGGCCCTGGCCAACACAGAACCTACCTTGTCGAGATTCTCCTGCAGAGGCGTTTTTCCACTTTCGACCGTTTGCAATAGTTGGGCAATCTTGCCAAATTCGGTTTGCATGCCGGTGGCGGCAACCAGGGCTCGCCCGCGCCCATAGGTTACTGCAGTTCCGCCATACACCATATTCTTTCTGTCACCCACTGCCAGATCATCGCCAGCAAGTACGTGGATATGTTTCTCCACCGGTACGGACTCGCCAGTCAGTGCGGCCTCTTCCACTTGCAGGTTGACCGTCTCCAGTAGACGCGCATCAGCCGGAATCCGGTCGCCGGTACGCAGCAAGATTACATCCCCAGGAACCAAGTCGCGCGCCGGGATCTTGACTTCATTTCCATCGCGCAAAACGGATGCGGTGGGCGCCGCCATCTGGCGCAGCGCCTCTATGGCGCGTTCGGCGCGGTATTCCTGAGCAAAGCCAAGCAAAACTGCAAACAGCACAATCACCGCGATGATGATGGACTCTACGCCATGCCCCAGGAATAACGACAGAACACACGCAGCGAGAAGGATCAGGATCAGTACATTTTTGAACTGCTGCAGTAAGATTTCCCAGGCCGTCACCTGTTTGGCAGCCTGGATCTCATTCGGCCCAAGCTCGGCAAAACGCTTCGCTGCTTCAGAGTTGGACAGCCCTTGTGGGGTGCTCGAAAGCAGTTCATAGGCTGCATCTCTGGTTAAGGTGTGAAACAGTTTTTTATCGTCCATAACATAACCTCTACTTCTTTTTGAGATTGTCTGCCGTTGGCGCGGTAGACTTAAACACATAGACATTGAACAGATAAATAACCCATGTCATGATGAATATAAAAATCACTCCGATAAATTCAACGGCAGTCGCGATGATTTCTTCAAACCAGGTGATAAGGGCTGCTCCACCGGCGGTGATTGCCGCCGCAGGTTTCCAAACCAAGCGCCAGCGTGGAGAATGTTTGATCGATGGGCGATTTGACACAGAAATCTCCTTTATTTTTCCTTGAGCAACTAACGATTAACGTGGTATCAACATCAGGGTTTCCCAAGGTTGAACGCACTCCTGCCTAGCACATAACGCCGAATGAGCAGATAAGCAAGGAAAGCAGCAGCCCCAATCGTAGCCAGGTATGGAAAGAATCTCTGCAAGTACTGGCTGATAATAGTCCACTCATGGCCAAGGATATACCCGGCGCCAATCAGCAAGGAACACCAGATATAAGCGCCGATAAAGGTGGCAACGAAAAAGGTAATGAAGGGCATCCGTGCCAGTCCGGCCGGAATACTGACGACCGTGCGAACACCAGGAATGACCCTTCCAACAAGCACAAACCCTATTCCCCACCGATGGAACTGGTTTTCAACGCGAGTGATGTGGGCAGGGTCAATCTTCACCCAATGGGCGAGTTTATCTACCAGGGGGCGCCCACCCAGGCGCGCTGCCCAATAGGCAAGCGATGAGCCAAGTGTGCTACCAATCGCCGAGTAGAACCCACCTACGAAAATCATTGCTGGTGGTAGTTGATGCTCCGAAATCAACATCCAACCTGCCAGCCCCAGAATGATCTCGCTGGGGGTGATCCCGGTAGCATTTTCAAAGACCA